>JBBUBB010000100.1:0-3472 GCA_038058445.1 Patescibacteria group bacterium | reverse complement strand
CTTCCTGTCGATGTTTATGAGACTGCAAACGAAGTCATTATTCAGACATTAATAGCTGGAGTACTCCCCGACAATCTTTCTATCTCTATCACTCGAGACAGTGTTTCAATAAAAGGACGCCGTGAAGAAAATAAATCCATTCCACCGGATCAATACATTATAAAAGAGCTTTATTGGGGTAGCTTTGCCCGTAGCGTGGCACTTCCGGCAGAAGTCGAAATAGACACAGCCGAGGCCATCGAACGACACGGTATGCTCATGATCAAACTCCCAAAAACTGACCGCGGCCGCAAAACAGTACTCAAAATAAAATCCATATAGATAAAACTCAAAAATTATAGTGAGAACAGCTATAAATACAATAAGCTTTAGAGATGGGGGCTTGCTTCTTGTAAAAAAGAAACGGGTTTGGATTCTGCCTGGTGGTAAACCAAAAGGTAATGAAACTGACCTCCAGTGCTTACTTAGAGAAGGGCAAGAAGAACTTCCTAATGCTCAATTTCAAGTAAAAGAAAAATATAAAGATTTTATAGGGAAAACCCCTCACTCAGGTGACTTACTTACGGCTAAGGTGTATTTTGCCAAAGTTGCAGGATCTATAGTTCCATCAGCAGAAATATCTGATAGCCAATTCATAACAAAGGATAATATTAAAGAGTTCCCTCTTTCAGAGATAACACAAAAAATCGTTGAGTCTTTAATAGGAGACAAACTTTTTTAGTTTTTTATGTGGTGTTTACACCGCGAAGCGTCGAATTCATGAGACACGAAGTGGTGCTCAGGACCAGACTTGAACTGGTGACATCTCCCTCTTCAGGGGAGCGCTCTACCAACTGAGCTACCTGAGCGTTTTTAAGCGCTGCTAAGGAAAGATTTTCTTACCTGAGCATTGGTTATTCCTGTATTCCTTTAAATTGATCTATAATTTCATTGATATTTTTTACATCAAGACCATATGCTTTAAGAGTCCTTTGCTGTACCTCTTGGATACCAGTATATGACTCTATTAACTGGGAAAGATACGGCTGGATATAATAGAATGCTCCAAATGTTGCAAGAATAATAAGAACCCAATAGAAAATTTTGAAATACTGACCATGCTTTTGTGTCCGTCGGATGCGGACAAGCAACCCATGGTTTTTTTCTAATTTTTCCTCAATCCCCTTTAAACGGGCATCAATATTTGGATCCATCCACCTATATTATCATATAAACTATTAAAATCTAGCTCTTTTGAAGGTATCGCTTTGACACATAAACTAAGAGTGGTGTAAGAATAGAAGCAACTATCATCAATGTAACTGCGATTATCGTAGCCTCCTTTATACTCACATACCCTCCAAAAATATATCCAAAGGCGGTAATAAGAACAGTCCACAGTACTCCACCAATTATTGAAAAGAGAAAATATTGTTTATATTTCATTCTACTTACTCCAGCCAGAAAAGGGGCGACTGTTCTAACAACAGGAATAAATCTTGAAATTAATACAGTGATAACACCATACTTTCTATAAAATTCTTCTGTTCGAACTACATATTTCTCAGGAATCTTACTTAGAAGTCTCGATGAATGGTGTTTACTCCGAACGAAGCTACCAAGATAGTATCCTAAAATATTACCTGACACCGCCGCAATTACGAGTACAATAATTACAGTCTGTATAGAAATAATACCTTGTTGTGCAAAAATACCCAGACTAAAGAGAAAGGTGTCGCCTGGAAAGAAAAAGCAAGCTAAAATCCCAGTCTCAGCAAAAATAACCCCAAAGGCAATAAAGTAGATTAGTGGTTCTGAAAATGTAGTAAGTATATGCATAAATGTGTCCCCAGTACGAACCCGCCGTCGCCATAGGCTTTGTCGGGCAGGTCGAACTTGTGCCCTCAGTATGAATCGAACATACATCTTACCCTTAGGACGGGTTTGCTCTATCCATTGAGCTATGAGGGCATATATGGTCGAACAAATTATTGTGGTAAAAGAAGATCGGAGAGCATCTTCTCTTGATAACCGACTAAAACAGTATCCCCTATGTGGATGACCGGCACTCCCAACTGACCTGAAAGCTCTACCATCTCCTTCCTTTTTTCAGAGTCAGTCCCTACATTATATTCTGTATAAGCAATATTGTGCTTCTTAAAAAACTCCTTGGCAAGAGAGCAATAATGACATACCGGTGTACTGTAGATGACTACATCTTTCATATGTTTGTATATTATAACATATTAGCGTAAACCTAAGCCTCGTATAATACTATTCCAGAATTGCAGTATCGCTGGCCCTTTTGCAGGGGGCGGTTCTTCCTGACCATCTTTGGTTATTATAACTATCCCTTCTCCTGGCCTAACCAAACGGTATGAATCTCTGAAAACCTCCTCTTCGCCCTCTGGTGTTCCTAAATATTCATTTGTAGAAGTCACTAAAGCTTTTTTCTCGCTTAACGCTAGCTCCTGCTCTTTTAGCTCTTTGATATGTGCCCGTATGGATCTATATTTTTTCCACAAACCAACCACCGAACTCAAGACTAGGAATAGTACCAAAAAGCTAACGATCGCGGTCAAAATAGCTCGAGAACTAAGTGTCTTTTTGGTTGTAACATGTTGTTTTCTAAGCATGGGCTATGGTAGTATAGTGGGGTGTTATTCAATCATAACAGAAAAAGGATAGCTTTGGCATGGAAAATCTTTGCCATAATTGTCATCCTCTCAATGACCTTGTTTTCTCTTTCTGGACTATTTACTTAGTTTCATTACCTAGTTCCTGTCTCTCATTACTTTTATAAAGACTTCGTGAGGGATATTAATCTTGGCATGCTGGGCCATTTTTTTCTTACCCTTCTTTTGCTTATCTCGAAGTTTATTTTTTCGTGATACATCTCCTCCGTACATGTGCTGTGTTACATCTTTTCGAAAGGCCTTGAGCGTTCGAGAGGCTATAATCCTTCCCAATGCTTTTGCTTGGATTTTCATAACCACCATCTGACGCGGCATGATGGCTTCAAGTTTCTCTACAAAGTTTTCAGCCTCTTCCTGCATACGCCGACGAGAAATAATACGGGTAAAGGCATACATGGGATCATCCCCCATCAATATATCTAAACGAATGACATCAGCGGCGCGAAGCTCACTTTTGTCATAGGCAACTGAAGCATAGCCAGAAGAAAGACTTTTGAGTTCATCAAAGAACCCTCTCATCATTTCTCTAAGTGGAATCATAAAATGGACTCGACTACGGCTATCGCCAAACTGCTCTATCTCTCCAACAGTTGCCTCGTGATCGTAAAGAAACGGCATGAGTACACCGACATATTCAAGTGGTGTAATTATTGCAGCACTAACCCATGGTTCAAAAACTTTTACGATACTCCCGTCATCTGGAAAAAGGTGTGGTGAGTATATTGTTTTTTTCTCTCCTGTTCGCAAGACTACCTCATATGTAATAGATGGCAGGGTCACAATAAATTCAATATTAA
>JBBUBB010000099.1:0-6084 GCA_038058445.1 Patescibacteria group bacterium | reverse complement strand
GGGGTGATAGACGAATTTCGTAATAAGAAAAATTATGTCCTACCAGTAGTGGATATAGTTTCTCCTAACCGAGGAGTGCTTTCGTATGAGGACAGGCTCGGCAATTCATATAACGATGGGTCTTCACGATTGCGTGCCGACGAAAGAGAGAAACTAAGTGAGCTTGCACAAAAGCTTCACCAAAGTCTAGGAGCCAAGGATTACTCCCAAAGTGAATTTGTTGTTGATCGTTTTGGAAAGATCTGGTTTCTGGAAACAGATACTCATCCAGCTCTTCACAAAGAAGCACCATTTTACAAGGCACTTCAAGCAGTTGGCGCAACTCTAACCGAATTTGTGAAGAGTGTATTGGATAAGAGGCATTAAGATGAAATTATTTGAACTATTAGGTATTATTGCGGCGCTATTCCAAATTCTTGGATATTATACTTACTACAAACTTTCTATACGTGGGCACATTAGACCAAATGCGGCGTCTTGGTTAATTTGGTTCTACGGTAATGCAATTGTTTGTATATCGTATCTTTCAATAGGAACTTTTTCTCTAGCTGATTTATTGCCAATAGTTTGTGCACTTTCTAATATTGTTATTGTCGTAGCTCTTTGGTTAAAGAAATTCTTTGGTCCAATAGAGCCTTATGAGAAGACGATAATCACTTCGGATATTATCATCACTATTTTATGGCTTTTTCTAGAGTATAGCTCCTTTGGTCTCTCAATAGAACTTTTTACTGGTATGTCAGTAGCCCTGATTATCCACATCCTGCTTTTGACTAGTGCAGTAATAAGCTTTATTCCAGTTATTAAGGACACACTTTCTGATAAATGTGCTGAAGATAAAAGGCCATGGGTTATATGGTCAAGCGCATACCTTGTTTGGATTATTGCCGAAACTCTATCCGGCGCTGGTTGGAATATTCTTTACCCAGCGCTCTATTTGTTACTTCACAGTGCTGTTTTTATCATTTTGATTTTAAAAAAACCGAAGCCGTATTGTTAGTTGGTTGTGCTATAATTAAAAATGCATTTATGAAAAGTATTTTTGTTGGGGAAAGTCTTATTTCTGGCTCTGGGATAATGGCTGGGGAAGATATAAAAAAAGGTGAATTTATCGGTTACATACGAGGGAAGCTGAAATTTCTAAAAGTCACAAACAAGAAACAATCGCTTTCTTTCCCAAATTGGGTAGGGATATCAAAAGGAGTCTGGATTGACCCCCCTTACCCTTATCAGTTTCTCAATCATTCATGTGAACCAACAGCGGGGATAAAAAGGAAGATTTCGATGGTTGCTATCCGTGATATTAAAAAAGGGCAAGAGATTACAATAGATTATTCCATAATAGAAGGTGATAAATTGTGGGAGATGAAGTGTTCTTGTGGTGAGAAAAATTGTAGAGGTATTATTAGATCTATACAATATCTTCCAAAGAGAAATTTTAATAAATATATGCCATATATACCGAAGTATTTTCAAAGACTGTTCCTTTCCTCAAGAAGAAATAAATGATGAAAAAGAAACATCTACCAATTATATTATTTTTTACCCTTTCGCTTTTATCAGTCGGGGTGTGTTATTATAGGTATATCATTATGAGGGATTTTGTTATTTTACAAGATCCAGATGGCCCACTCGAGTAAATAACTATGTTTTCAATCTGCCAATGGGATACGCCGACCTTACTTATTTTTTCAGACAATGTGTTTGGTAACCTTGTTTACTATTCACATCTCACTTCATTAATCCTTGCTTTTTTTGTCGGGTTAGTGATTTACATTAATAATAGGAAATCTTTATTGAATAAATTACTTTTTGCCATTACATTAGTTTTTTCTCTTTGGAGTTTTTGTGATTTGATACTATGGGCGACAGATAAGCCTCAGTTCACGATGTTCTTTTGGAGTCTAGTAATTTTGTTTGAACATGTAATTTACATTGCCTCTGTGTATTTTCTATATGTTTTTATTAATAAAAAAGATGTTAGTACGAAGTTAAAATATTTTTTGTTTACAATAATACTACCTGCAGTTTTATTATTGCCGACTAGTTTTGCATTAAATGCATTTAATTTTACAAATTGTGACAGAGAAGCTGTTGAGGGGATCTTGGTTTATTATGGGTATGCCCTAGAGATTGTTTGCGCACTTTGGGTTTTTATTTACGGGGTTACAGCATTTCATAAAAATAAGGATCAAAATGAGCGTAAGCAGATATTATTGGTTACTATCGGGACCTGTCTCTTTTTGCTATCTTTTGCTTTTGGCAACATAGTTGGGAGCTTGAATGTCGACTGGACATTGGGTCAATATGGCTTATTTGGTTTACCGATTTTTATTGGTTTTCTGGCTTATCTAGTCTCTCGATACCATACTTTTAATACGAAAGTATTTACCGCACAACTTACATCATTATTAAGTATTATCCTCGTTTTCTCGCTTCTGTTTGTAAGAAAAATAGAACACATAAAGGTAATTGTCATTCCAACTGTAGTTATTCTCTCTGGGCTAAGTCTTGCCTTGATTCGTAGTGTAAAAAGAGAAATAGAGCAGAGAGAGCGTCTGGAAGTCCTAACCAAAGAACTTGGGGCAGCTAACGAAAAACTCAAAGGGCTTGATAAGTTGAAATCAGAATTTTTGTCTTTGGCTTCACACCAGCTTCGTACTCCGCTGACAGCTATTAAGGGTTATGCCTCAATGCTTTTTGAGGGTTCATTTGGCAAACTTGAGCCAAAGCAAGAAGAGGGAGCTAAGCGTATTTATACTTCGGCTCAAGGCTTAGTTAACACCGTCGAAGACTTACTAAATATTTCCAAAATAGAACAAGGAGGGATGAAGTATGAGTTTATGCCAGTTGATTTGAGCCAAGTTGTTACTGATCTTTATAACGAAATGAAGATACCAGCTGAGAGTAAGAAACTAGAATTCACACTAGACATGCCAGAGAATCAAAAGTTTATGGTAAATGCTGATCCGGTTAAAATTAAACAAGTTCTCCTCAACCTGACTGACAATAGTATTAAGTACACCAAAGAAGGGTTTGTGCACCTCTCTCTTAAGAGGGAGGAAAATGTTGTTATCTTTTCAGTTTCAGATAATGGCATGGGGATTTCTGAAGAGACAAGAGCTAAACTGTTTGAGAAGTTTAGTCGAGGTGAAGGGGGCAAGACCAATACAGGTGGAAGTGGGCTCGGACTTTATTTGGCTAAACAAATAACCACTGCTCACAAAGGTGATGTGACTATTGAGTCTAAAGGAGAAGGGCAAGGATCAACATTTTCAGTCATCCTTCCAGCTTTGGACCATTTTAACTAAGTACTGTACCTTCGGGGGTATCTGATACTTCGTAACCAAGGGATTCAAGTTCTAAGCGGATTTTATCTGAAGTCGTGAAGTCTTTCCCTGAGCGAGCACTATCACGCTGTTCTACTAATGACTGAGCTTTAGAAGTTATTTCAAGTTTGGGATTGTTTACAAGATTGAGACCAAGTACAGAGTCGAAAGAAAGCAATGTCGCCCAGATGTCTGCCATAGGAAAGACCTTATCATCAACTAGCTCCCATACAACTGAAAGTGCCACAGAAGTGTTGAGGTCATTTGAAAGTACATCTTTGAAATGTGCTTCGTATTGAGGCAGTACTGCTCCAACCACCCTTTGTGAGCGAGCAAATTTTTGTAATTTTTTAAATAAAGTGTCAGCACTTTTTAATGACTCCCATGTGAAGTTGAGAGGCTTTCTATAGCTTGTTTGCATGGCCATAAGGCGCATAGCCAAAGGATTGATATCTCGATCACGAATATCTTCGATAGTATAAAAATTATTTTTGCTTTTAGACATTTTCTCGCCACCAACATTTAGGAACTCATGGTGTACCCAGAAGCGTACAAAGCTGTGGCCCGTAGCGCACTCACTCTGAGCGATTTCATTTTCATGGTGTACAGGGATATGATCAATGCCACCAGTGTGTATATCAATAGTTTCTCCAAGATAATGCATGCTCATAGCACTACATTCGATATGCCACCCAGGGAAGCCGTCTCCCCAGGCGCTGGGCCAATACATTTGGTGGTCGGCAAATTTTCCAACTCTTTTAAACCAAAGCGCAAAGTCGGCTGGGTTTTTCTTATTTGGATCAGTCACTACTTCATCTCGTGCCCCTACTTCTTTGTCAGATAATTTTTGACCAGAGAGCTCACCATAGTGAGGATCTTTTGCTACATTGAAATAAATGGCCTGGTCAGTCTCATAAGCAAAGCCTTTTTTAACTAAATCTTCAACAAGCTCAATCATTTGTGGGATATGATCTGTGGCTTTGGGTTCTATAGAAGGAGGAAGAACGTTAACAGCTCTCATTGTGTTCTCAAAGTATTCTGTGTAGTATTTTGCAACATCCCAAACAGTCTTTCCTTCAGTCTTAGCCTTATCTTCAAATTTGTCGTCACCCTCATCGCTGTCATTAGTTAGATGCCCAACATCAGTGATATTCATCACATGCTTTACTTCGTAACCAAGGTAGGAGAGTGTTCGGCGAAGAATGTCGTCGCCAATGTATTTACGCATGTGCCCTATATGAGTTTTGTCATAAACAGTTGGGCCACAGGCGTACATAGTAACAACCCCTTCTCTTAAGGGCTTAAACTCTTCTACAGAGCGCGATTTTGTATTATATAAATTTAGAGCCATTTTCGTAATTTAAAAAATAAGAACATCACAAGACCTGTCAAAGTCATTGCCCCGATAACAAAAAAGAAGTCACTCTTTGTCTGTATAAAGGTAAGGCTCTCTGACATATTCATACCAAAGACACCGGTGATGATAGTCAGCGGCATTAGCACGAAAGTTAGAATGGTAAAAGTGCGCATTGTGTCATTAGTTTTAGTAGAAAGTAGGGAGTCATTTGTCCTTTGTAGTTCTGCCAGAGCATCACGATTACTGTCGAGATGACTGTCCACCTTGTTGAATTCCGATGTGACAACCTCGGCATAATAGCGATAATCCTCACCGCACAGTTTTACACTGGCGTTTACATAGGAATTCAGGATATCTCGATGGAATCTCAAGGCCTGCTTAAAGTCTAGGAGCTTCTTGCCAGTATTAGATATTTTTTTAACCATCTTGTCTTCATGTCCGTTGAATATATAGTACTCAATCTCTCTAACAACTTTTGTTATATCATCGAGTTTGTGTAATGAATGCTCGTAAAACTGCTTCATCATTTCAACAAACAGAAACCCACCGTTTACTATTTTTTGCTCTTTGGTGAAAGCGTCTTTAAGTTCAAACAACTTAGCGAATTGCTCTATGGAGTATATAGGTTCGTAGTGAACTGTAATAATAAAATTCTTACCAATAATAAAATCAATCTCTTGTTCAGTATCCTTTTCATCCCCGTGGCGTGATGGTGGGAAGTGCAAGATCATATAGATTAGGTTGTCGTATAGCTCTACTTTGGCATGCAAAGTACTAGATACGGTCTCTTCGGCAACAAGGTGGGGGATAGAGAATTCCTCCATAATGTGGGCAATCTCTTCTTTACTTGGGCTCTCCATGTCAACCCAGGTTACGTCATGATAAGTATAGCGAGAAATCATTGTCTTATTGTACCACCCCAAAGCGGGTTGCAAAATATCGACCTTTAGGTATAATGATCCGACACACATATTTCTATGGCTACAGCAAAGAAAACAACAACAAAAAAGGCTACTAAGGCGAGCACAGATGGCTTCGCTGTTATTAAAACTGGCGGTAAGCAGTACAGAATCTCTGTAGGGGATTCTCTCAAGATTGAAAAGCTCGCAGGGGAATACAAGGTAGGCGACAAGGTAGTATTTGACCAAGTACTTCTCACTGATGATGGCAAGAATACAGTTATAGGCACACCATTTATTTCTGGTGCAAAAGTGGGGGCAACTATTGATATGATAGGCCGTTCTCCAAAAGTACTCGTGATTAAGTACAAACAAAAGTCTCGTTACATGAAGAAAAATAGTCACCGCCAGCCATATTTTAAAGTCACTATCACTTCTGTCTAATAAAAAATCTCTGAGTACTCAGATATTTTTTTATTCTCGTTTTTTAAGTGAGGCT
>JBBUBB010000098.1:0-1628 GCA_038058445.1 Patescibacteria group bacterium | reverse complement strand
ATGCCAATAGCAGAAACAAGACTAACAATAACCCCAAGACCAAAAGTTAAAGCTAAGCCTTTGATAAGAGACGTACCAAACCAGAACAAAATAATAGCAATAATGATAGTGGCAGTGTTGGCGTCTCGAATTGAGAGCCAGGCCTTTTTGAAACCAGCAGTGATAGCGTCACTAACACCGTGGCCAGCGCGTCTCTCTTCTTTGAATCGTTCAAATATAAGAATGTTGGCATCCACAGCCATACCGATAGAGATAATAAATCCAGCAATACCTGCGGTACTAAGGGTTACTGGAATAAGCTTATATAGAGCTAAAGTAATAGATACATAAATCATGAGAGCCAAGGTTGCAATCAAACCAGGCAGTCGATACCAAACCATCAAGAAAAAAGCGATAACTAAAAAACCGATGAGTGCTGCCTTAACACCAGCATTGGTCGCTTGTTCTCCAAGTGTTGCTCCGATTGTCTCTGTAGAGATGAGAGAGATAGGTACTGGCAAGGCTCCAGAGTTGAGGCGCCCAACTAAAAGTTTAGCCCCCTCGGGAGTGAAGCTTCCAGAAATTTCTGCCTGTCCACCAGTGATCGCCTCTCGCACAACTGGTGCTGAAATAACTTCTCCATCGAGATAAATAGCTACAGTCTTACCCACATTGTCCCTAGTAATTTGCTCGAAGAGTTTCGATCCTTCATCATTAAAATTTAGATTTACAATTGGTTCACCAGTTGAAGTACTAAAGGTAAGTTGAGCAGATTTCAAATACTTTCCATTCAAAGGAGTCGGTATAAAGTTTCCATTCGCATCGATAGTTGCAACTCCGTCTTTACTAACTGTTACCTTCTGTGGCTCATTTGACTGCACACGGAATTCAAGGAAGGGAGTTTGTCCGATCATTTTTATCGCTTCGGCGATATCAGTCACGCCAGGGAGTTCTATAGATAAACGGTGATCCCCTCCTGAACCAAATGATCCTGTCTGTACTTGTACTATTGGCTCACCGACACCAAAGAGATTAATACGGCGTTCAATGACATCCCGAAGTGCATTCATTGAGTCGTCTACTTGATTTGGGGTCAGTAAACTAACATCAGCACTATAGAGAAGGTGTGTCCCACCAGAGAGGTCCAGCCCCAAGTGGAATGGGAATTTAGCCAGTACTTTTGGCGGATTGGCTGCTTCCCCGCGGAAAACTGCCCAGCCAATACCGAGTCCAACGATCAAAACCAATACGGCAAATATGCGTTTCTTTATCATATGTAAAAGCCATTCTAAGTCATTTTGCCTTATAAATCAATTATTCCTTACTATTGACTTTTTTAATGTATATTATTTCATTTATTTTTAAATACTTGATGAACTAGTTTCGCGGTGGTGAAACCGATCAACAATCCGACACCCACATCAAACGGATAATGTACGCCAACATATAGACGTGACATGCCGACAATAAATGCAAACGCTATTAGAAGGTGCCCGAGGTGCTTACGAAATGGTAGCACTGCAATAGCGGTCGCCATGGCAAATGCCGCATGGGCTGAGGGGAAAGATTCAAAAGGAGAAGCATGGACAAGTGGGACAATCTCAGGAATAGAAATAAAAGGACGCGGGTGTGCAACCAAAACTTTTGTA
>JBBUBB010000097.1:0-1140 GCA_038058445.1 Patescibacteria group bacterium | reverse complement strand
TCATCAAATGATACTCCAACAAGAGCGTTACTATGGAAGAATAAATCCTTCGCAAGTCCTTCTGCTGTAATGAAACCGAATCCCTTGTCAGTCATCTTTTTGATGGTACCTGTCATAGAATTGGTCAAATAACGAATAATATACAAAATAAAACCTAAAGAATCGACGTGTTTCGAGAAGCCCTTTTTTGTGTAACTCATAATAGCATATAGCTCTTTATAAGTCAACCCTCTTAAAGATACTCTTATAAGCAAACTTGGCTAACAGGAAAACCACCACTAAACCTACAACCAAGAGGACTAAATTTTTCACAACACCAACTTCTTTTATTATAGACATTACTCTAGTATGAAAATACCATCCAAGCCCTATAAATAGCGGTGTGTATATTAGTAAGGCGGCAGCATCGTAGAGAATAAATTTTTTTATTGGCAATCCTCTAGTGCCGGCCAGAAATGGCCCAATGAATCGGAGTTGTATCAAAAAACGAGAGAGAAATACTATTTTGCCCAAATTCATTTCTAACCAGTGGGTTCCTTTTTTCTCAAGCCTCTTAGCAAAAAAAGTCTTGTAAAGAAAGTCTGTAAACTTACTACCTCGTTTTGACAGTGAGTACAAAATAATATCGTTTATGATAAGTGCTGAAAATACTATTGGCATAACGAGCCATCCGTTTATAGACCCAGTCCCAGACAAATAACCAAGGGCCAAAAGTATTATTTCTTCAGGGATAGGGATAACAATATTTGCTAGAAATGAAACGACCCATATCCCACCGTAGGAAAGAGCCCCTAGTTGTTTTATGGCTTCTTCTGGACCTGTAATCATTGTTTATATACTATATCATCTCTTTATTTTCTTGTAACAGGCTTATTTCTGGATCGTCTATATAAGTAGGCTTGTTTCTCATAACAAGTAATTCGCTTTATACCCTAAGACTAATAACTCATATATGCAAAAAACAAATTATATTACTTGGGTGCTCGTTGTTGTCATTGTTGCAGTTGCTCTTTACTTTGTTTTCAAAAATAAAAAACCAATTGCACCTACTATAACAGAAGCACCGGTCACTCAAAATGAACCAACTCAAGATAGTAGTGATGTCTCAGGTGCCGGGGCAGTATCTATCTCATATGCCAA
>JBBUBB010000096.1:10708-25152 GCA_038058445.1 Patescibacteria group bacterium | reverse complement strand
TTTTTTATAGAAAAAGGAAAGCCCCGCAATCGCGGGGCCAACTTTTTTTGTTAGCACTCTGGTTTTAGTTGAGGTCTTCTGCTTTCATTGTTCTGTACTTGAGTGTTTCCATTCCAGACATTCTCACATCTCCATCCGAATCAGCAAATGTGGATTTTGGGCGGAAGGAAGTAACAACTTTTTTGATGTACTTACTACAATGGTTCACTAAGAAGGTGATTTCTGTTAAACCTTTGAGAAATCTTCTTTCTTGGGAAGCAGCTCTTTTTTGTCCCACAGACAGAGAATCTGGTGATTGGTTTTTACACATTGGGTTTGTAGGTTTTGTTTCATTATACCACCACGAGTTTTTATGTCAAATATTTTTGTCTAAATCTTCAATTACTGTATACTTTCTCTTATGTCTAAGAACTATTACCCAACTATCGGGCTTGAGATTCACGCTGAGCTAAATACTGCGAGCAAGATGTTCTGTGGCTGTAAAAATGACCCAGATGAAGAGCGTCAGAATACCAATATCTGTCCTATTTGTATGGGGCATCCCGGGACTCTGCCTGTGCCCAACAAGAAGGCAATTGAAAATGTCATAAAGGTTGGGCTAGCACTTGGCTCAGACATTGCCAACTTCACAGAGTTTGATCGAAAGAATTACTTCTACCCTGATATTCCAAAAGGCTACCAGATCTCACAGTATAAATATCCTATTGTGACTGGCGGGCAGTTGAATGGCTTTGCTATCACGCGTATTCATCTTGAAGAAGATACAGGACTTTCGAAGCATGACAGAGGCGACTTCACACTTGTAGACTACAACCGTGCTGGCGTACCACTTATGGAAATGGTTACTGAACCAGTTATTCATAGCGCTAAAGAGGCAGGGGACTTTGCCCGAGAGTTACAATTACTTTTACGAACTCTTGGTGTGTCAGAAGCCAATATGGAAAAAGGGGAGATGCGTGTTGAACCAAATATTTCTATTTCAGATAACCCTAAGAAATTTGGGACGAAGGTAGAAGTGAAAAATTTAAATTCTTTCAAAAGCGTTGAGAAGGCTATTGAATACGAACTTGCCCGCATGCAAGCTCTGTACGAAGCGGGGAGGCAAGACGAGATCGTACAGGAGACCCGGGGTTGGGACGAAAATAAACAAACAACTTTTTCACAGCGCTCAAAAGAAAATGCTAATGACTATCGCTATTTCCCAGATCCCGATATCCCAAAGTTTATGCTGAGTGAAATGTTTAATTTAGAAGAATTGAAAACAGGCCTTCCAGAGCTTCCACTAGAGACCAGGGAAAGGCTTAAAAAAATAATAAAAAACTCAGAACTAGTTGAAATATTTGTTCAAGACTCATCTCGCAAAAAGTTGTTTGACCAAACGCCAACAAATTATCCCGAGCTTGCAGCTAACTATATAGTTTCAAGTGTCACGGATGGCTTAGGGGCAACAAATACAGCAGACTTTGGTAGATTGATTGATATGATTGGAGACAATAAGGTCACTTCAACTGCCGGCAAAACAATAATAGCTATTCAGATTGCAGAAGGTGGTGATCCAGAGATCATAGCAAAAGAAAAAGGGCTGTTACAGCAAAACGATGAAGAATCATTGCGGGTTGTAGTTCAGAAGATTATTGGCGAACAGGAAAGCTTGGTTGCTCAATATAAAGGAGGCAAGGAGTCTATTCTACAAGCTCTTGTAGGAGTGATGATGAAGGAGACGAAAGGCAGTGCCAACCCACAAATTGCCCTCAAATTGTTCAAGGAAGAACTCTCAAAATAATGATATAATATTGGCTATGAAAAAGATAAAAGTAGCAATTAATGGATTTGGTCGAATTGGCAGAGCGTTCCTCAAAATCGCATGGGAACGCCCAGAAATTGAAATAGTAGCAGTGAACGATCTTGGTTCGCTTGAATCACTGACCTATCTTCTCAAATACGACACGGTATACAAGACATGGGAGCACGGTGTTAAACACGACGGAAAGGATATCTGGGTTGATGATAAAAAAGTAACTTTTGTTTCTGAGAAAGACACTAGTAAACTTTCTTGGAAAGATTTGGGCATAGATGTGGTCGTTGAATCAACCGGGCTTTTTACTTCCTACGACAAAGCCAAATTTCATTTAGATCAAGGAGCCAAGAAGGTTGTTATCACTGCTCCGTCTAAGGGAGGAGATGGAAGTGTACAAGGTGAAACAATTCTCTTGGGAATAAACGAAGACAAATTTGGTACTTGTGATATCACTTCAAATGCATCATGTACCACAAATGCTGCCAGCCCACTTATTGCCATACTTCATGAAGCCCTGGGTATTGAGAAGGCGATTTTGAACACTGTTCACGGTTATACTGCCTCACAATCTCTCGTCGATGGACCAAGTAAAAAAGATTTACGCGAAGGCCGAGCCGCTGCACAAAATATTGTGCCAAGCTCAACCGGTGCCGCTATTGCGGTCACTGAAGCCTTTCCTGATCTCAAAGGACTTTTCGATGGTATCTCAATCCGCGTGCCAGTTGTTGCTGGATCTATTGTAGATGTGACCTTTATTTCAAAGAAGCAAACAAATGCCGAAGAGGTAAACACAATTCTTACTAAAGCAGCAAGTGACTCACATTGGAAAAATATTTTTGCAGTCACCAACGAACCACTTGTTTCAAGTGATATTTTAGGAAGCAAGTACGGCTCAATTGCCGATCTGGCTATGACTCGTGTAGTTGATGGCAACCTCGTAAAGGTAATGGGCTGGTACGACAATGAAATGGGGTATACCCATACTCTAGTTGACCATGTTATTAAGACAGGCGAAACTATTTAATCTATGAAAATACATTTAGCCACAGATCATGCAGGGTTTGAACACAAAGAGTCCTTGAAGGCACACTTGCTTGAAAAGGGGCATGAAGTTACAGATCATGGCGCAAAGACATTAAATGAAACTGATGACTATCCGGCAATAATAACTTTAGCAGTAAAAGCAGTCCTTGATGATCCTAGCAGTAAGGCCATTGTGTTTGGTGGGTCTGGAGAAGGAGAAGCAATGGTGGCCAACAGATTCAAAGGGATAAGAGCAGCAGTTTATTACGGAGGCAATACTGACATACTTGTCTTTTCTCGAGCGCATAATGACGCCAACATTCTTTCTCTTGGAGCGCGATTTCTAACAGGAGAAGAAGTAAATGAATCAGCGGACATCTGGCTCGAAACAGAATTTTCTGGAGAACAACGACACATCAGACGATTAGCACAGTTTTAGAATGGAAATTGACAGTCTATTAAATTTTATAAAGCTCACACATTCTTTCCAACAAACAAAGCGTTCGATTTATGCCACGGGAGAAGATCGAATGGAAAATGACGCCGAACACAGTTACCAGTTAGCCTTGGTTGCCTGGTATATTATTTCAGCAAAAAAGTTAGATTTAGATATCGATTTGGTTATTAAATATGCAATTGCTCATGATCTTGTAGAAGTATATGCTGGGGACACTCCTAACTTCGGCCATGGCGTAGAAATGAAAGAAGATAAGGCTGTTCGAGAACACGAAGCAATGCAAAAGATTGCTTCGGAGTTTCCTGAGTTTGAAGATCTTATAGTCCACATTGAGAAATACGAAAAGCGTGCCGACAAGGAAAGTCAATTTATATACTCACTAGATAAGTTTTTATCTTCAACAAATATCTATATTGACAAAGGTCGCTCATGGTTTAAAAACAATGTAACTCTACAAGAAATGATAGATAATAAGCGCCATCGAGTGATTGATGAAAATATACTAAAATTGTGGGACAATATGGTTGATTTAGCTCGCAAAGAAGAATCAACCCTATTTCCTAAAAAATAATTATGATTGAAATAATCCCGGCAGTTTTACCACAAACCTTTAAGGATATAGAAGATGCTGTTGATATGGTACGGGAATTGGCGCCGACCATTCAGATAGATTTTTGTGATGGCAAATATGTCGAGAGCAAAACTTGGTGGTTCAATGGCAAAGATATCCAAAAAAAAGATGACATCGTGGCCGAGAAAATGGGGTTACCTTTTTGGGACAGCATTAACTACGAATTTGATTTGATGGTTTCTGATCCACTGGCACATATTGATACATTTATTGCCCTAGGCCCTTCAAAGATTATTTTTCATAAAAAAACTATTTCCACCGAAGCGTTAATTACATACTTCGATAGTCTTCCTGAGGTCACACTACAGATTATTTCCTTTGGTATTGCTATTGAGCTTGATGATGATCCGGATGAGATTGCGCCACTCGTGCCATATCTGCGCCGTATTCAGTGTATGGGTATTGAACATATTGGTGTTCAAGGAGAGCATTTTTCTGACAAAGCAATTGATATGGTAAAAAAGTTGTACGAGCTCTATGGTGACAAGGTCCGCATCAGTGTTGATGGTGGAGTAAATGAAACCGACCTCCAAGCTCTCACTGAAGCTGGGGCAACTAGACTGGTGGTGGGCTCTGCCATATTCCAAAGTGTTGATCCTCAAGGTACAATAGAGAGGTTAAAAGAAATAGCTAATTCATAAGAGTTTCGATGAAAGCCATAGGTAATTATACAACTCGTGAACTTGCCATGAAGGCCAATGATATTCGTGAGAGTGTCATCAAGATGCTTTTGGAAGCTGGAAGTGGACACACTGCGGGCCCGCTCGGTATGGCTGATGTATTCACTGCTCTTTATTTTGATCTACTCAAACATGATCCTAAAAATCCAGATTGGCCAGAGCGTGATAGGCTTGTGCTTTCAAATGGGCACATCAATCCAGTTCTGTATGCCACTATGGCTCATGCCGGGTATTTTCCCTTAGAAGAGCTTCAAACGCTTCGCAAGTTTGGCTCTCGTCTCCAAGGTCATCCGCACAGAGATTTCTTACCTATGCTTGAAAACTCATCAGGTCCGCTTGGTTCTGGTCTCTCTCAGGCTGTGGGAATGGCTATAGCCGACAGAATAGACAATGGTATAGCCAACCCTAGATACATATATGCCTTGCTCTCTGACGGCGAACATGATGAAGGAAATACTTGGGAGGCTATTATGCTCGCTGGTAAAGAAAAACTTCGCAATCTTATAGCGATAGTAGATAGAAACAATATTCAAATAGATGGATACACCGAAGATGTCATGCCACTAAATGACTTGGCTAAAAAATGGGAAGCCTTCAACTGGCATGTCCAAGAAATAGATGGACACAACATTGAGGAAATAATTGATGCATTACACCGAGCCAAAGCAGTGTTTGAAAAGCCTTCAGCTATCATTGCCCGGACAATTCCTGGTAAGGGTGTTCATGAATTTGAACGTAAGTTTGAATGGCATGGTAAGGCACCAAATAAAGAGGAGGCTAAAATGGCTCTCGACGAACTTCGAACCTTAGAAGGCAAAATTAAGAGTGAACATAAATAATATGTTAAATCCTAAATTAAAAATCAATACAAAAATTTTCAATGACGATGTTGAACAGGTGCCAATTCGTAAAGGTTTTGGTGAAGGTTTGGTATTAGCAGGGGAGAGTAATAAAGATATTGTGGCTCTTTGTGCGGACCTGACTGAAAGCACACAGATGCACTTTTTTAAGGATAAGTTTCCAGAGAGATTTATTGAGGTGGGCGTGGCAGAACAAAACTTGGCAACGGTGGCTTCAGGTATGGCCGCGATGGGCAAATATCCATTTTTTAGTTCTTATGCCATGTTTTCCCCTGGAAGAAACTGGGAACAGATTCGCACTACGCTTGCTTATAACGACAGGAAAGCAGTGATTGTCGGCTCGCATGCTGGGGTCTCTGTTGGCCCAGACGGCGGGACACATCAAGCCATAGAAGATATTGCCCTCATGCGAGTTTTACCTCGAATGACCGTGCTCTCTCCATGTGATGCTATTCAAGCCAAGAAAATAACTTTGGCCCTCTCTGCTAACCCTACTCTTGCATATCTTCGTCTGGCACGAGAAAAGACGCCAGTTATTACCACAGAAGACACTCCACTAGAAATAGGTAAGGGACAGATATTGTACCGACCAGAAGGGATTGCACATGTAGCGATTATTGCGACCGGTGCTCTTGTGGCCAACGCACTTCGTGCGGCCAAAGATTTGGAAGAAAAGAAACATATCAAAGTGATAGTTGTAAATATTCACACTATCAAACCTCTTGATGAAGAATTGATTATCAAAGTCGCCAAAGAAGCAAAAGCAGTTGTCACCGTAGAAGAACACCAAATCGTCGGTGGGCTCGGTGGCGCAGTAGCAGAGTGTCTCGCAAAGTCCGCGCCAACCCCTATTGAATTCATTGGTGTTCAAGATCAATTTGGCCAGTCAGGTACACCCAAGGAACTCATTGAACACTACGGCATGGGGCGCGATGCTATTGAACAGGCTGTACTAAAGTTAATAGAAAGAAAGGTTTAAGAAATAAGTTTTGGTTCGTAGCCAGTAGGAGCTTCAGCTAAGTATTTTTCTAGTTGCTCAATTGTAAGCAATCCTTTTTGAGCACCGACATATTTGACGACAGACATAGAATTGACTGGCCCCCACATTAGAGCCTCTTTAGCAGATTTACCCATAAGTAACGCAGATGAAACAGTAGAAGCGAAAGCGTCCCCAGCGCCAGTGCGTTCAAATGCTTCCCCAGGATATATTGGCATGAACCATATTTCTTGCCCGTCAGATGCGTAAGCTCCTTTATCTCCATCACTTATAAATAAGTGTTTTGGTCCCAAATCATGTAAACCTTTGAATAATAAAGTAAGGTCGTCTTCTTTTGTATTTAAAATGCGCCCTGCCTCCTCTAAGTTACAGAAAAAAATGTAAGTATTTTTATAAATATCTTTCAATGCCTCAGTCCCCATTTTTATCTGGAATGTTCCTGGTTGGAATGCGAGCTTAACTTCTGGGTTTGCTACCACATACTGAGCTATCTCTTCATGATATTTTTCTGTGCCTTCTCCAAGCGAAGAAAGGTAAATCATTTTTGGAGGAACCATACTCTGTGGGAAAGAAACAGGGAAGTGTGCATGTTTGACCAAAATAGTCCGGTCGACATCATACCAAAGTACATAATGATAGTTGGTCGGGATGCCATCGTGAACGCCGACATATTTAGTTGAAACATTGTTAATCTTCAGTTCATTGATACAATTCTCTCCATGGGCGTCTTTGCCAACATGAGCCATCAAAGCTGAAGAAATACCAAGTCGTGCGGCAGAGACTGCAGCGTTGGCGCTATTCCCGACAGCCCGGACCTCCTCCATAGATTCATAAGGAACCTTATCACCAAAGCGCAGTGAAATTCTACAATTATGTTCATCAATATCACAAGTTACTTTGGCATCCTTAATCTTAATAA
Source organism: Patescibacteria group bacterium (assembly GCA_038058445.1). Lineage (GTDB taxonomy): Bacteria > Patescibacteriota > Minisyncoccia > Phycocordibacterales > UBA9973 > UBA4124. The sequence continues at coordinate 17,787 of JBBUBB010000096.1, read as the reverse complement.
AAGCGTCAGTGACAATATCCCCAATAGCCAGGAAGTCTATTTGTTCATTATGCATAGATCCATTATAGCTATTTTTCTCTTGTGGTACAATTATTATGTGAAATCACTCCGTGCCTATATTGCCGAAGCCAAAAGAGAAAAGAGGGCCATTGGCCATTTTAATTTCTCTAACATTGAGGGGCTCTGGGCGATAGCTCATGCTGCCAAAACTATCGGAGTACCTGTGATTGTGGGGGTGTCAGAAGGAGAAGAAAAAGCAATTGGGCTAAATGAGGCCGTGGCTCTAGTTTCTACGATACGCAGAGACTTAGATATTCCTATTTTTTTAAATGCTGATCATCACTATAGTTTTGAGAATGTTAAGAAAGTGATTGATGCTGGTTTCGATAGTGTCATTTTTGACGGAGCCAAACTTTCTATGGAAGAAAATATTGCCCAGTCTAAAGAATGCGTGGACTACGCTCGTTCATCTGGCCGTGACATTGTCGTAGAGGTCGAACTTGGTTATATCGGCCAATCTTCAAAAATACTTGATGGTGTGCCAGAAGGTGTCTCTCTCGATAGTCTAACTACCCCAGAAGATGCACTAAAACTGATTAAAGAAACTGGGGCAGACATGCTCGCTCCTGCGGTTGGAAATATTCACGGGATGCTTAAAGGAGGTATTGACCCAAGACTTGATATTGGTCGAATCAATGAAATATCTGAAGCTGTGGGTGTGCCGTTGGTACTTCACGGCGGATCAGGAAATGATGCTGACTTCGATGCTGCCATAAACGCGGGGATGTGCGTGGTGCATGTTAATACTGAGCTCAGGCAAGCTTATACGGATGGTGTGAAGGCATACATGGCAGAGCACCCAGAAGATGTAGCGCCATACAAATATGGAGAGGCTGGAAAAATCGCTATGCAGAAGGTGGCAGAAGAAAAATTGCGAGCTTTCTATAGAATAAAATAATATGCAAATAGAAATATTAAAAAAGAATTTTAAAGGAGATATAGAGAATAGCCAAGAAATGCGTGAAAAGTATTCTCACGATTCTAGTCTTTTTGAAGTTGTACCAGAGGTTGTGGTCTTTCCAAAAGACACACTGGATGTGCAGTCATTGGTGCGATTTGTTGTCGGCCAGAAAAAGTATCCGCCAGCTGGCGGACCGCAGATTTCTGTCACAGCAAGGTCAGCTGGTACAGATATGTCTGGCGGACCACTGAACGAGTCGATCATCATGGATACTACGAGATATATGAATAAAATTATTTCAGTAGACACAGAGAAGGGAGTTGCACAGCCCGGAGTTTACTATCGAGATTTTGAAACAGAAACTCTCAAGATTAATCGCATCATGCCGGCCTACACAGCCTCAAAGGGTATTTGTGCTATCGGTGGCATGGTCAGCAATAATTCTGGCGGGGAAAAGAGTATTAAATATGGCAAAGTAGAAAGATATTTACAAAGACAAAAAATGGTATTTTCTGATGGACATGAATACGAAGTGAGACCACTTACCAAGACTCAGCTTTACGCCAAAATGGGGCAAGAGGACTTTGAAGGAAATATTTACAAAAATCTTTTTGAGCTGATTGAATCAAACTATGATGTTATCCAAGCGGCTAAACCTACAGTTTCTAAAAATTCAGCCGGCTACTATTTGTGGAATGTTTGGGATCGTACTACCGGTATTTTTGATCTAAACAAATTGTTTGTGGGAGCACAAGGGACTCTCGGTATAACAGTTGAAGCAGAGCTTGGCCTTGTCCCAGTGCCAAAATATTCAAAAATGGTTGTTATTTATATGAGGAAGCTTGATCGTTTGGGTGAAGTCGTTGACACAATTATGGATTATGAACCTGAGAGTTTTGAATCTTTTGATGACCATAGTATGAAGTTGGCAATGCGGTTTATTGGTGATTTCTTTAAAAAACTTGGTTTTTGGAAGACCATCAGACTTGGTCTGCAGTTTATACCAGACATTTTAATGATAATTCGTGGTGGAATACCAAAACTTATTTTACTGGTTGAGGTGACGGGGAACGATGAAGAGTTGCTCCAGACTCGTGTGAAAGATATAACTGGTGCTCTCAAACCATTTAGATTTCCTACAAAGGTTGCGCACTCGGGAGCGGAGGTGGAGAAGTATCGGACAATTCGTCGAGAAAGTTTTGCCCTACTTCGCAGTCACGCCAAAGGCAAGCGTACCGCGCCATTTATAGATGACATTATTGTTAGTCCTCATGACATGCCGAAGTTCTTGCCGGAGCTCCAAGGCATACTTTCTCATTACAAACTTGATTACACCATTGCCGGGCATGCGGGTAACGGCAACTTCCATATTATTCCACTTATGGATCTCAATAACCCATTTTCTTCAGATATTATTCTCGACCTCTCGACTAAGGTTTATACATTGGTCGCTAGTTACAAAGGTTCTATTACTGCTGAACACAATGATGGTATCATCCGCACCCCGTATCTCTCATACATGTATTCCCCAAAAATATTAGAGTTATTCAACAAGACGAAGGAAATATTTGATCCGCAAAACATCTTCAACCCTGGCAAAAAAGTTGGAGGCTCATTTAAATACATTACCGACCATTTAATTCGAAGTCACAACAAAGAACACGGCTCATAAAAAAAGCTGAAATAATATTTCAGCCTCGAACTCATTTAATTACTGGCCTACAGCGTAAAGGTTACAAAAGATCTCATCTTCCCAGTGCCTTCTTCTCATTTTACGTGATCGCAATTTTTTTAAGGCATCTCCGAGTACCTTTTGAATGAAAATTCTTGCTTCATCCAAATCTGGATCTTTATGCATGAAAGTAGATGCAAGTTGAGCTTCTTCTGATAACAATCCTTCAAATTTAATTTCCACATTCACTTGTTTGATGAATCTACAGTTTCCTACATTAAGTATTTTTTCTCCGTTATCCTTTTTTATTTCAATGGTTTCTGTTTCTATTAGGATTTTTGGGTACTTTGCTTTTAGAGAAGAACTGACCAAATTCAGAAAAGAATCAGACTTGCTCATTGACAGAAATACTGCGCAGTCAACCGCTTTAATAGGTTTTGACATTTTTTATTTGATTTGTTTTTATAATATCTTAAAATCTAGTCTTGTCAATTTAGAATAAGACTCATTCTAAATGACTAGTTGCACTTTTGGGCTTTTCCATTATAATGAGTCCCTATGTTAGTACTACAAGCAACAAAGCGAGCAGGTGAGAAAACAGATAGTGTCAGGGCTTCTGGGCGTATTCCAGCGGTTTTTTATGGTTTTGGTAAGGAATCTACCCCTGTATCTGTCCCATCTATAGACTTCATCAAGCTTTTCAAGCAGGCGGGGGAGACGACTGCTATTACACTTGATCTTGGTTCTGAGAAAGTACCAACTCTTATCCATGATATTCAGCGTGACCCAGTAACAGGAGAACCAATACATGTGGACTTCCTAGTTGTTGATATGAATAAAGAAGCAGAAGTGTCTGTGCCTATTGAATTCACTGGTCTCGCCGAAGCAGAAAAGTCAGGCATTGGTATGGTTATGAAAGTAATGCACGAAGTAGAAGTCCGCGCCCTACCTGCAAATCTGCCTCACTCTATCGTTGTTGATATTACTGAACTTATAACACTTCAAGATGTTATTCACGCCAAAGACCTTGCTCTTCCAAGCGGTGTCTCACTAGTGACTAACGGAGAAGATGTAGTTGCCTCAGTTTCGGCTTATGTAGAAGAAAAAGAAGAAGCTCCAGTGCTCGACTTAGATGCTATTGAAGTAGAAAAGAAAGGTAAGAAAGAGGAGGAAGAAGGAGGAGAAAAGACAGAGGAATCAGCAAGTTAATCACACTACTTCACTCTCTTTTAGTCAAGGGTAAATAGGGTAATATTTTGGTACAATAGGAGTCTTACAATATGATGCGTAAGGCTTTTATTTTTACTCTTATACTCGCTCTTGCTCTTCCGGCTAGCCTAATAGGCTCTGGATTTATTCTAAAAGACTCTACTGCCTTTGCCGAGGTTACTTCAGCAGAAGAGCGTGCTCAACTCGAGGCAGAACTTCGCGCTCTTGAGCAGGAGATCAAAGAAAAAGAAGCCATCCTCAAAGGCCAGCAGCAAAAAACTGGTACTCTTAAGAAAGATGTGGCACTACTCACTTCCCAAATCGAAACCGCCAAACTTAAAATTCGTGCTAAGACTATTGCTATTAATAAACTAGGGCAAGAAATTATCCAAAAATCCGAAGCTATTAATGACCTTGAGTCAGAAATAAATCGTGAACGAAACTCAATAGCCCAACTTATTAAATACACCAATGAACTTGACCAAAAAGGAGTAGCCTATGTGCTTCTTAGTGCAGACTCAGTTTCAGATTTCTATCAAGACCTTGATGATTTTACTTCAGTTAAACGATCTCTTTATGCTTCAGTAAATAAGATCAAACAAGTAAAGAGCTTAACCGAGGACCAGAAAGAACAACTTGAATCAAAAAAAGAAGATGAGCTCGATGCTAGGAGTTCTATTGATTACCAAAAGAAAGTGGTTGAGCAATCAGAAAGAGAAAAAAAGACTCTACTCCAAATAAGTCAAAGTAAAGAAAAAGAATATCAAGCAGTACTGGCAGAGCGTCAGAAGCGCGTAACAGAAATTCGTAACAAACTTTTTAGCTTTGCAGGAGGAAGTACTAAAGCTATTCCATTTGCCAATGCTCTACAATATGCTGAAGCCGCATCGACTGAAACGGGGGTAAGCCCAGCATTTCTCCTTGCAATTTTGACTCAAGAATCAAATCTTGGTAAAAATGTTGGTCAGTGCTATCTTACCAACCCTGAGACTGGGGCTGGTGTTAACAAAAATAGTGGCAAAGTATATCCAAATGTTATGAAACCTTCTCGTGACGTAGGCCCATTCCTTGAGGTAACAAAAACTCTTGGTATTGACCCATATAAAGCAATAGTCTCATGCCCAATTCAATCAAGTACGTATTGGAATAGTGGGTCATTTGGTCCTTCACAGTTTTTACCATCTACATGGAACCTGTTTATTTCTAAACTTCAAACTGCTCTTGGGCGCTATCCAAATCCATGGGCGCCTTCCGATGCTATTATGGCCTCTGCCCTTTACCTTGCTCAACTCGGTGGTACAGGTGATAGTGTAACCGCACAGTCAAAAGCTGCTTGTAGGTATAATGGTGGAGGTACTGGTTGTGGATATGGAAAGAGCGTGATGGCGATTGCTCGGCGTATTCAAAGTGATATTGACTATTTGAAACAATATGGTGTTTCTAGGCGATAATTTAGATTGATTTTTAGTACTTGAAAAATAGCCACTCTGTGCTAGAATAGATTCCTATGAAAAAGGATACTCATCCAAAAAACTTTCGAGAAGTTGTCTTTCATGACAACTCCTCAGATACCCAGTTCATCATTGGCTCAACTGTTGCCACGACTGAAACTACGACTATAAAGGGGAAAGAGTACCCACTCTATCGTGTAGAAATCTCAAGTGCCTCACACCCATTCTTCACCGGAAATGAAAAGGTCATCGATACTGCAGGACGAGTAGACAGATTCAACAAGCGCCGTGCGGCAAGCGCAAAGAAATAACTACCGAACAAGAAGTCGCATCACTGTGGCTTTTTGTATTTTTATATGAATCTAGATGAATTAAAAAATAATCCGCGTACACAATATCTCGCACAAGAGTATGAGAAGCTTTTGAAACAAGAGGCTGAGTTGGAGGCACTTCTTGCGGGGGATGCAAGCTTAGTAGATATGGTGACAGAGGAACGCTCTGGTATATCTATCCAAAAAGAAGCTCTAGAAAAACAGATAGCTGATATTGAAAAAGCTGAAGTAGAGGAAGAAGAATTTCCAAATGTAATTATTTTAGAGGCGCGTGCCGGGGCAGGAGGGGATGAAGCAGCAATTTTTGCGACACAACTGGTAGAAATGTATCAGAGATTTGCAGACAGTCGTGGATGGAACACAAAGCATCTTGATGTATACACACTCGAAATAAAAGGTAAAGATGTTTACAAATTGCTTCGGTTTGAAACAGGAGTTCACAGAGTACAGCGTGTACCAGCGACAGAGAAGAACGGACGCATACATACCTCGACTGCTTCTATTGCTATTTTACCTATGCGTAAAAAGGTTAACTTTGTTATTAATCCTACTGATTTGGAAATGGAGTACTCTAGAAGTGGGGGAGCCGGAGGACAAAATGTAAACAAAGTTGAAACGGCAGTTCGCTTAATTCATAAACCGACAGGGATAGATGTGAGGAGTACTAGTGAAAGAAGTCAACATGATAATCGTGAGAAAGCCATGCAAATCCTTACCGCTAAACTTCAGCAATTAAAGGAAGAAGAAGAGGCCAAGAAATATTCAGGAGATCGCAAGGCCCAGATTGGTACTGCTGATCGTAGTGAGAAAATTCGTACATATAACTTCCCACAAGATCGTGTTACAGACCACCGTATTCGTCAAAACTTTTCAAACATTGAAGGCGTAATGCTTGGCAAGATTGATAAAATAGTTGATGCCTTGCAGACAGGGGAAGTGGGGGAGGCAGAGGGCTCAGAAGACTAGCCGCTCGGGGGTACTTATATTATTTGCTTTTTGCGGATGCCTACGCAGAGTCCTCAATGCGCAAACAATATAAGTACCCCCTCGCTTGAAAAGTGAGAGAAATTAAGTATAATAATCGGACGCGTGTGTAGTTCAGTGGTAGAACGCTGTCCTGATAAGACAGAGGTCCTTGGTCCGATTCCAAGCACACGCACCACTTCGCTCCTTGAGAGGAGCTTCGCGGTGCACAGCACCCAAAACCCCGTACAATAATAAATATAGAATTGTTATACTTAGCGAAGTGGTCCCGCGTAGTCCCGCAAAGCTCATATTGATGAGCGTCGTGGGACGTAGTGGGGCAAAATAGACTATGTATTATGTTTATATTTTAAAACTAAAAGACGGAAGTTATTATTCTGGTTACAGTAACGAACTGAAAACTAGAGTTAAGGATCATCAACAAGGAAAAGTTGCAACGACAAAGAACAACAGACCAATCAAGCTAATTT
>JBBUBB010000096.1:0-10698 GCA_038058445.1 Patescibacteria group bacterium | reverse complement strand
GTGCATTTTTGTCAAAAAAGTCAGCTCTTGTATTTGAGAAATACCTGAAATCAAGTTCTGGCTTCGCCTTCAGGAATAAAAGACTTGTTGGTTAAATATTTTTGTTTGGAGTTCCAAGCACACGCACAAAAAAAATCACAGTTTTAACTGTGACTTATAATAATTGTACTGGTTGGTTTCATTCTGGATTTCTCCTCTGATTTCCCTAATTTTTTCTTTTAATGATTTCAGTACCTGGGAGTCCTTGTCGGACCATAAGTTAACCGAGTAAAACTGAATGCGGCTTTCGAATTCCAGTAAACGGTCTTGAAGTCCCTCTACTTTTTTTATTAGAAGAGATAAGAATTCCGTAAATTCGTTCTCGAGATTAGACAGTAATACTAAGTTGTCGGAACCTTCTTTTTCTCCCTTACCCATAAGTTCCATAATAACTTTTAAACGAATCTTTTTTACTTCGTAGTATCTTTTAAGATCCTTTTTTAGTGTTTTGTAAGTTAGAGAGAATAGCCAGAGATTTAACTTTGGAGCTCTTAGTACCAACAAAGTGAGCAGTATGATAGTTACTAAGATAACAAAGAGTGCTAATTTCATATATAGTTTTTTCTTAATTTACTATAACTTCACAAAAAGTCAATAATGAGGTAAGATAGGGGGATGATTTTTTCCGTAGTCGCAACCCCAATTGGGAATTTGAAAGATATAACCCTACGGGCAAAAGAGGTCTTGGAGCAGGCGACGCTGATTGTGGCAGAGGACACCCGGGTTACAAAAAAGCTCCTCAAATTACTTGGCGGTCCGGTCGCCAAGTGGGAGGATAAGGAGTTTGTATCTAGCCATGCTATGAGCTCGTTAAATGCGCTTACAAAGGCCCTAGAGCGCTGTAGCGAACATGAACACATTGCCTTGGTGACTGATGCAGGCACACCTGCAATTTCTGACCCAGGGAGCTTTTTTATATCAGAATTTCGTAAGCTATATCCAGAGGCTTCTGTCGTCCCTATACCCGGGGCTTCGGCAGTTATTTCAGCACTATCAGTTTCTGGCTACGCCACTGACCACTTTGAATTTCTTGGTTTTATCCCACATAAGAAGGGAAGACAAACCTTGTTTGCACGAATAGGTGGTTTGGAGCATGTAGTAGCTTTTTATGAATCTCCACACCGCATCGTGAAAACCCTCACTGATTTAGGGACTATTATTGGTGATAGAGAGATTTTTATTACTAGAGAAATGACTAAAGTCTTTGAAGAATATCGATTTGGCACTAGCGTAGAACATGCTTCGTATTACACAGCTCATCCTGATAAATGTCGCGGTGAATTTGTCTGTATAGTCTCTCCTAAATAATTTTGGTACAATAGGAGCCATGAACGGCAAAATTAAACTTCTTGTATTCATTAGTATTGTGACTATATCCTTACCTCTTTTGGGCATTCCAAGAAATACCAAAAACATAATTCTTTTTATTATTGGCATTAGTAGTCTTCTTTTGGTATTTTCACTCAAGCGTGGGATCAAAACTCTGCGATTAAAATTGAAGAGGATAGAAGGACAACAGGGAACACTGATTCAGTAAGTATGGATAATACAGAAACACAAAAACACCATATTCGTTTAGGGCTTCAGATTTTAATCGGCATGGTTTGCCTTTGTGGAGTTTTTCTTATTGGAGTGTATGTTGGTTTTGAAAATAGACCAGCTTCAAAGAAAATAGTTGAAATTGTTAATAAAGAGCCAACTATTATTCCGGCAGATGCTACAGACTTTGAACCATTTTGGAAAGCATGGCAGTTAGTCAAAGATAAATACCCAGGTGCTGAGAATACTACGAACGAGGAACATCTCTATGGTGCCATCAAGGGATTACTTGCTTCATTTGGTGACCCTTATACTACTTTTTTCACTCCAGAAGAGAGTAAGTTGTTTGAAAGTCAGATCGCCGGAGAGTTCGGTGGAGTTGGTATGGAAATGGGTCAAAAGGACGGAGTACTTACTGTTATTGCTCCTCTTAAGGATACTCCTGCGTCCAGAGCAGGTATTATGGCAGGAGATAAAATTGTAAAGATTAATGACAAGCTTAGTGCCGAGATGGATGTTGATAGCGCTGTTAGTCTAATTCGCGGAGAACCAGGTACGAGTGTAACTATAACCATTGTACGAGAAGGCCTTGGTCAGCCAAAGGTCATAGAACTTGTACGTGCCAAGATTTCAATCCCTACAATTGAAACAGAGAAAAGAACTGATAAAAAAGTATTCATCATTAAACTTTACAGTTTTTCCGCACAGTCATCATCACTTTTCCAGAATGCTCTTAAGGAATTTGCTGATACAGGCTATACAAAGCTAGTGTTAGATCTTAGAAATAATCCAGGTGGATATCTCGATGCGGCTGTATCTATGGCGGGGTGGTTTTTGCCAAGCGGAGAAGTGGTGGTAAAGGAAGTAGGGAAGACTGATAAAGATGTCTCGGTACACAAGAGCGCTGGCCCTGGTATTTTCAAGGACAAAGTACAAATGGTTATTTTGGTTAATAAGGGTTCAGCATCAGCGTCAGAAATATTGGCTGGAGCACTTTCGGAACACGGAGTAGCTACACTTATGGGCACTCAGACTTTTGGTAAGGGCTCAGTACAGGAATTGATGAAACTTACTAGCGATACTTCAATCAAGATCACTGTTGCTAAGTGGTATACACCAAAAGGCGTTTCTATTTCTGACAGCGGCTTAACACCAAAAGTTATTCTCGAGCCCAACAAAGATGAAGATAAAGATACACAATTAGAAAAAGCGTTGGAATATTTTAAATAATATGAAAGTTATTTTATTACAAAATGTTACAAAGGTAGGGAAGAAGGGTGAAGTAGTGGAAGTAAGCGATGGTTTTGCAGTCAATTCACTTTTACCAGCTAAGAAAGCTATTGCTGCCACAGCCAAGAATCTCGAAGCTCTTACTCGTAAAAGAGATTCTATTCTTGCTACAAAAGCTCTCGAGCATGGGCTACTTGAAGCGGCAGTTAAAAGCCTCCCCGATACAGCTCTCACTATAGCCGTGAAGGCCAATGAAAAGGGGCACTTATTTTCAAAAGTAGATGAAAAAATAATTGTTGAAGCTTTGGCCAAGCACCGTATTGGTATTTCAGTCAAAAATGTAATTCTTGATGAACCAATCAAAGAAGTTGGCTCGTACAGTATCACTGTTCAAGAAGGGGATTATAAAGCAGTAGTCCCCGTAGTTATTATTAAGGAATAAAAAATCTCCGCGAGTTAGCAGAGATTTTTTTAAATTACTTTTGCACTATATGTGCTGCTTTACGGACACTAGTTGTCCCGTCAAAGTTGAGCTTTCTTTTGTTTGAGAACTTAACTACTCCTTCTTTAAGAGCGAAAAGTGTGTGGTCTTTACCCACGCCAACATTTGTACCAGCTAGAATTTTTGTGCCTCTTTGGCGCACAATAATAGCACCCGCTGTTGCGTGTTGCCCATCAGTTATCTTGGTTCCAAGATATTGTGGATTTGAATCCTTTAGGTTTTTCGATGCTGCTCCTTGTTTCTTATGTGCCATATCTGCCTTATGAAATAATGCTTATTAGGAGCTAATATTATCCCGAATAGGCCTATTTGTCAATAATAGCTGCAGTAGGGGGGATAACCATGTTTTACAGTATAATTTAGTCATATTATGGGCACTCTTATCAATAAATATTACTCAATGATATTCGTTGTGTTTTTAGTAGCAATTATTGGCTTATCTTTTGGTGTCGGCTACCAACAAGGACAGGGGACTACAAGTACAAACTCTATTGTATTTTCATGTCCAAATACAGTGCTTGAAAAACAAGCTATAAGACCACAAGTTCTTGGCGTCACAGCTCCAAGAGGTAATGTTTCCAATATTGATACGGCTCAAAAACAGGGGATGTTCATGGGCTCAAAAAATGGTACTAAATATTACACCCCCGGATGCCCAGGGACAAAACGAATTAAACCAGAAAATTATATTTGGTTTCAAAGCATAGAAGATGCTACGCTACAAGGATATAGCAAAGGATCATGTTAAAACGAATCACAACTATACTAGCAGTGCTTATCCTCGGAGGATGGGGGATTAGTCAATATGTTTCCTCTAACACAGGTACAAAGGTGTATCAAGTTTTTTCTCAGTTTCGGTCACTACCTCCTGTTAAAGAAGAGCCAAACATCAATAATGCGGATATCATTGAGGCAACTAATAAGGAACGTGTGTCAGCAGGCCTACCGCCTCTATCAACCAATGTAAAGCTTGGAGTTTCGGCGCAGATGAAGGTAGACGATATGATCGCGCGACAGTATTTTGAGCATGCTTCACCTACAGGCGAGGGGGTATCTGATTTGGGAGCGAAGGCAGGCTATCAGTATGTCATCATGGGAGAAAATTTAGCTCTTGGTAATTTTACTAGTTCTAATGATATTGTTGACGCTTGGATGAAAAGTCCAGGCCACAAAGCCAATATTTTGAATAAGCGCTACCAAGAGATTGGTGTCTCAGTTGAACTAGGTATGTACGAAGGCAAAGAAGTCTGGTTTGCGGTACAACATTTTGGTACAAGTCGCAGTGTTTGTCCAAATATTGATACGAATCTTAAGTCCAGCATTAGCACTCTTAACACAGAGCTCAAGGTAGAGGAGGGGATTATCAGTGCCCTAAAGGAGGCCTTAGAAACTCCAGGGGCGCAATCTGAGCCATCATATGAAAAGAATGTTGCTCTCTTTAATGATAAGGTTGAAGCTTACAATACCAAACTAGCAACCTCACGAGAAAAAATTGGCTTCTATAATAAACAAGTCAGAACCTTCAACACCTGCATCGCCACATTTCAGTAGAAAGTCCAGTCGAGGGGACTATGTAGTCTAAACTATACTAGTGTCGCACAATATATCTTTTGCGACATGTAGTGCGGGGCTTTTAGCCCCCTACTACTATGTCGCAAAAGCAAAAGATGAAGCCATTTCACAACATTCAGGTGAACATCGCGAAATGGCTTCTAAAACGATGGCACAAAGTTTCTCCTCCCCTAAATATACTGAGAGCTCTTTTTTAGTAATTTAGAACTTTAACCAATTATGACTTTTTACCACTTCCCTGCTTGTATAGTTTTTTATCCGCAGGGTTCGTTGGTGGTAGTGCTGTAGTCGGTGCCACCTTCACAGCCTGGTGGTACATAGCCTTGATCGCCTGAAGTTGTTGTTTGATTGTCGTATGTGGTGTAGTAGTAAGTTTGAGTTGTTGTTGGTACTGACGAAGTAGTAGTTATCGTCTGAGTGTTACTTGTTCGAAAGGCTGAGACTTGGTAGTTAGTGTTTAAATTTGGTATGTAAGTGCCAGAGTTTCCTGGAAAGCTTAGATTAGTATTTACTATATCAGTGCCCAAATATGCCGTTGCGCCCAAGTTACTAGTTCTTAGAGAACCATTGCCATAAAGTGGGATAATAAGGGCCACAGTAATGAGACCAATAATGATCATGGTCGTAAAAAGGGTTCTGTTGGTGATAGTCTCCATATACGAAAGATACTACTCTCTCTTGGCAAAGTGTCAATAAGGTGTTAAAACACGTCAAATCCGAGGGCTAGAGGTACATGGTCCGAAACGACATCAGGCAGAGCTTCGAATCCTTCCACTAAGACTTCTGGTGACACAAAGATATAGTCAGCATGTTTGTCGTCTCCTTTATAAAGAGAGGTACGAGTCGTTGGGATGTTGTACTTGGTGATCAGATTAGTGAAGTTTTTCTCAATCATTTTGATACTTTGGGTCTCAGGGTGAAGATTAAAATCTCCTACCATTATTTTGGGCACTGTACCGGTAGAGCCAATAAAATCGTTTATAGTTTTCGATTGTTCGATACGGTTTTGAGTATCACTCTTGCCTGACGGATCCCAGTGACCATGGACATTCATGACGATGACATCTTTGGTTCCATTTTTTATATGCACCCATTGCATTTTGCGATCATGGTCACTATTTTCATCACTTGGGTCAAAGACAGGATTTTCGTAAAGCACAACTTCCCCACTGGCAATAATTTCAAAACCCTTCTTTAGAAAAATAGCAATACCATAAACATTTGATGCTACAGGACAAAAATAAACATCAAAACCCGTGAGGATATCAGCTATTTCTTTTAAGATATGCCTGTTACCTTCGTCATGAGTGACGTAGTCACTTGTCGGCACCTCTTCATCTAAGTCGTTAAATATTTCTTGGAAACAAAAAATATCAGTGAAATTTGCTTGGGCTTTTAAGAAAGCTTCAAACGGCTCTTTGGCTCGTCCCGCCCAAGTGTTCAGCGTGATCAATCTCATGTACCTATTATACCGCAACAAATTACTATACAATACAGGTCATATTAATATGACCAAAACACACAAACTTTTCCCTATTTTAATAATTCTTTTGTTTGTGGCGGTTGGGATCGGTGCTTATATTGTTTCTCGCACAGACAAGGTGGTTCCAGTGGCGGTTGTGCCTCCAGAGCCACCAAAGCCGGTGGTACAGCCTATTACTTACTCCAGTATTACACTTACTACCGACCAACCAGGCAAAGAAGTCACAGACGCAGTTGAATTTGAGAACCTAAGTACTGTCTTGTCACTGAATCGTATAGATGAAAAACATTTTCAAAAAGGTCAGACCATAGTTTATCCAAGTCGTTATGACGATTTATTTTCTCTTTCATCTTTTCCACGAAATATCCCAGAGCTTGCACAAGTGCCAAAGATGATGTTTATAGCCCAGCGCATCCAAGAGTTTGGAGCTTATGAATATGGAACACTTGTGAGATATGGCGGTATAAGTACAGGTAAGAAAAGTACTCCTACAACAAACAAACTATTTTTTACTAACTGGAAAGGTAAAGAAGTAATTAGTACCGCCAACGATGAATGGATTTTGAAGTGGAATGTAAATATCGACAATTTTGACGGTATTGGTATTCACGAGTATGAACTTCCGGGCTATCCAGCCTCACACTCGTGTATTCGTTTTTCTGCTTCTGACGCATTTTGGTTTTTTGAATGGGTAGATAACTGGGTATTATCGCCAGACGGCAATGTGGTCCTCAAAAAAGGCACCCCAGTACTTCTTTTCGATTCATATGACTATGATGCTCCAGCTCCATGGAAAGCACTCGCTGAGGATCCCTATGCTATGACCTTGAGCCCACAAGACATTACTGAAGCTCTTGCTCCATACCTTCCAGAGCTTTCCCCACAAATCTAAATATTGACAAAGCCCTTTAAAGTGGTATTCTGAAAGAAAAAGCTTATGAAAGAAGAAGGTAAGGGTAATGGCAACATCACTTTTTATATTGCCGTAGTTTTAATCTTCTGTGTCATCTTTTTTGTAAAAGACAAAAACAACAAAGTGATACAAGCAGCCGCTAAACAACAAACTATTCAAAAGACCCCCTGAGGGGCTTTTTATTTTACTTTTAAGTCTTTTAGAATTTCTTTAACAACCTGTTCCGGGCTAAGCTTGGTTGTATCAAAATTTTTACCCATTTGGTATTTATGTTTTTCCCAAGTCCTTAGGTTTAGTAAGATTCTAGATTTTGGAACTGAGGTCTTTGCAAGCGCTGGCTTTGGTCGATTTTCAATACGCTTAAGTAGTACCTCTCTTGGTGCTTCGAGTTGATATATAAATGTTTTAAGTTTATTTTTCTTTGCAAACTTGATGTAGGGTTCTATGTACTCTTTCTTCCAAAAACCTTGTGGGAGCAATATGTTAATACCTTGCCTTACATACTCTTTATACATCTGCATTAAAACTGAAGTAGTAATTGCATTGTCACGCTCTCCTCTCTCAAAATCTGAAAGAAGGAACTTTATGCCATCTGTGCTAAGTCTAGCGGTTCGCTTCAACTTTTTGTGTAGGAGCTTCCCAATCGTAGTTTTTCCTGATCCCATAGGGCCATCTATAATAATAAGAAATTTTTTCATGCAAATTATTGTAGCACGCAAATACTATTAGTACTTCCTAACTACACCTTTCACTACCCCAGTGATTTCTAGAGATTGGGTTGGGTAGATATTTTTGTATTTTTTATTGGCAGGTTCGAGGTACATTTGGCCCTTAGAATCTTTGCGTAGGTATTTCATAGTGTGTTCTCCATCCACCATGGCGATCACGATGTCGCCGTCGTTAGCTCTGTTGGTCTTTTCAACTATGACCATATCACCTGCTTCTATGTGTGCCTCAATCATTGAATCCCCTTCTACTTCTAGAATATATGTCTCATTCTTTTTACTTATGAGCAAATCGTTGAGATTGATAGACTCACTTAGAGTGTCAACACTAGACGGTAAGCCGGCCTTAACAAGCCCGCCAACTGGGATGTCGTTAAAGAGTGCGGTAGGTAAAAGTCGTCCAATATGATCTTTGGCCACGACACCAGCATCAAGCATTTTTTGAACTAGGCGGTAAACAGCATTTTTGGATTTGAAGCCAAACATATTCATCATCTCGCTATAACTAGGCATACGCTTCTCACGATGATAAAAACTTTTCAATTGTTCAGTCGGTTCATTCATTAGAATACTTTTTGTTTTTGCAGGTATCCTCGCTTGGCATAATCCTTGAGGTACACAGTCAGTGTAGCATGAGGCTCTATGCTGACATTTAGCATGTTTATCCGAGCGAGATTATTTAGAATAGCTTGGCGAAATTGTGGACTAGTTGTCATATTAAAAACTCATTGAACTTGTAAGCCTACTAAAGAAACTATGCCCGCTTAATACCCTCAGTTGTCTAGTGAGCATTTTATGCTTCTTGGCTTCGTGAGTATACGATTGACCTTTTATGATCATCATATCGATCCTTTGGTTAAGTCGTGCAAGCTCCCTTCTTAATGTTTTTTGATATTGTGCTGTTGTCATTTTTGTTTTACCCATCTATTGATGCCTATTCTTGTATGTATACAGTATAAGTGAACAATCGTTCACAAGTCAAGAAAAGGGGTGTGGATAACCCAAATACGCTGTTTAGGACCTCAGTTCCTCGATCAAATCCTCTAGATCAGCAGCCCGCTCTTTGACTTGTTGTCCTTTCATTAACCAAAAAGTCTTGGATTTGAGTTCGTCGATAAATTCATGATCGTGGGTGACAAGTAGAATAGTGCTAGTTGTCTTGTTGCAGGCATCAAGAAGTATTTCCCAGGTTACTTCATCTAGGTGGTTGGTTGGTTCATCGAAAATAATAAAGTCTGGGTTAGCACCAAAGACAAGGGCAAAACGAATACGCATCCTCTCACCACCAGAAAGGTCTTTGGTAGCTACCTCTGTTTTATCTTTTGAGAATTTCATCATTCCCAAGATAGTCCGAGCCTTTTGATCTGGCACATGAAGCTCTTCGCAAACTATTTCGAAAGCAGTTTTGTTTGGATTAAATTCTGCATGTTGATCAAAGTAGGCTGTCTTTAGCCCTTGTGCCCACTCTACACTCCCCTCTTTTGGAGTGAGTACCCCAGTTAAGCATTTGAGGAATGTTGATTTGCCAGAACCATTTCTACCCAGGAGCACTATATGAGAGCCTTTGCGAATATCTAGAGAAACATCATTGATAATATCCCCTTTCATACCTTGGTAACGAAAAGAAATATTCTCGGCTCTACATAGAAGCTTGCCTCCATGGAGCGCTGAACTAGAACTTTGAAGCACTACTTTTGTTTTGCGGTCTTCAGGGCGACCTTCTTCTTTGTGCTTAGATCGTAATTCGTCTAGTTCCTTTTTAGTTTTTTGATAAGCAGAAACTTCTTTGCCTCGGAACGCCTTGGCCTCCAGAATACCAATATTACTTTGTAATTGCCTTATGCGTTTTCTTTCAGTATCAAATACTCGTTGCATGCCCTCAATGCGCGAGAGCTTGGTATCTATGTAGTCTTGGTAGCCACCTTCAGAAATATTTGTTTTGCCCTGGGCTACTTCTACCACCTTGTCTGCAATACTGTCGATCATAATTCGATCGTGGGAGACAAATAATACTCCACCTTTGTATCCCTGGATGAGCTTGACCAGCTCCTTTCGACTTACAATATCCAAGTGGTTTTCTGGTTCGTCGAGTAATAAAAAGTCTGGCTCAACAGCGAGACCAACACTTAGAGAAAGAATTTTTTGCTGTCCGCCAGAGAGCTCGTGACAGTGTTTTTGGACTGATTTTTCCAAATTATATCCAAGTATTTTGCCAAATCTATAGACCTTGGGCGTCAGAGAAATACTGGCGTTGGTCTCGATATATTCTGAGATAGTTTTGGCCAAGTCTTCCTTGCTGTATTCTTGGGCTACATAGTGTGTACGAATGTGACCGTTTTTCTCCAAGCTACCGCTGGTGGGAATTAAAGTGCCGGCAATAATCTTGAGAAGTGTAGATTTGCCAGCGCCGTTTTCGCCGACTATACAGAGCTTCTGTCCTTCAGTTATTTTAAGCGAAGCGCCACTGAGAATGATGCGCTCGAGAAATGATTGGGATATATTTTTGAGTGAAATAGTTTTTACCATAAAAGTACATGCACTCTAGCATTTTAAGTTAAATAAAAAAAGCTTCAAGATTATTGAAGCTTTTAAAGATCTTCTTCCCTGTGCTTTAGTTCTTCCTTACCTTTTATCCACTGGCTACACTGTCTCCTTCTCTGGTATTCATCGTATGCAATTTTTGCACAGTAATCAT
>JBBUBB010000095.1:0-1293 GCA_038058445.1 Patescibacteria group bacterium | reverse complement strand
TGGCTTTGGCTCAGGCAATTAAATCTTCAAAAGCCTTTGCTGTCATTGGTGGTGGGGATACGGCTGAGGTTATTCAGAAAGTTATAGGCAAATCCGCCGGCCGGCGGAAGAATGTATTTATCTCAACCGGCGGTGGGGCGACACTGGGCTACCTTGCCGATGGGGTACTTGTAGGAGTACAATGTCTTAAATAATGAATTCTGAAAAACCCGTCGAATATTGAGTGATCCCAATACCCTACAAAACCTGGCTTGCACCCAGGTTTTGCTATTTATAAAGATAATTTTATTTTTTCTGCAAAGATATCAGATTCTCCTTCTTCGTATTTAACATGTTCCCATTTAGAATTACTACGATCCATGTAACTTGGTATCAAGGAAATATGGAAATGCGGAACTTGTTTTCCTTCGATAACTATTTCTACCAGTTCACACCCAGTAGCTTTTTTTATAGCCACTATTAGTTCCTTCGCTTTTATGAATGCAGCCGCTAGGAGTTCATTAGGCAGGTCCTGAATCCAAACATAATATTCTTTTGGTATAAGCAGGGTGTGCCCCTTTGTCACAGGGTTGATATCAAGGAAGGCTAAGAACTGATCATCCTCATAGACCTTGGTTGCTGGTATTTCCCCTCTAATAATCTTGCCAAATATAGTGTCGTTCATAGTGTACATTTTACAAGTATATTACTCAAAAAGCACGAAATTCTTCTGATGAAGAATTATCTCCGTCCGTCGCCAGCCACTCCTACCGAGGCTTTTTTCGCAACATACTTATAAAATGTTAGAATCAACCAATATGAACCCCACTATTCCGACTCCGGATGAATTGCAGGTGATGCTGCTTGAGAGATTGAATCTTTCTAAGGAACAACAAAAGGCTTTTCTTTTTCCAGAGTACAAGTTTGGTAATCTTTGGGATTTTGATGATATGGAGGTTGCCGTGGGGCGGATTCATAAAGCTATAAAGAATAGTGAACAAATTGGTATTTATGCTGACTACGATTGTGATGGTATTCCTGGAGCAGTTGTACTACTGGATTTATTTAAAGCATTAAAAGTAGAAGATAGAGTACATGTTTATATTCCTGATCGTCATGATGAAGGTTATGGGTTAAGTAGTGTCGGCATTGATGTCTTGGAACAAAAAGGCGTCACTCTCATTATCACTGTCGATCTTGGTATTACGGCAATTGCTGAAGTGGCCGACGCTCGTAGTCGTGGCATTGATCTGATTGTCACCGATCACCATACTCCGCCAGCTGGCGGATCAGAATATCCGGCAGCTCTAGCAG
>JBBUBB010000094.1:0-4114 GCA_038058445.1 Patescibacteria group bacterium | reverse complement strand
GAATCACGAACTAAGATTGAAAGAGGAAATTCTTTTGGGAATTGGAGGTTTTCGTTTTCTCCGACATTTACTGGGACTACACCCCTCCGTTTATCATCTTAATGAAGGACACTCTGCTTTCCTAGCACTAGAACTCGTACACCACGAAATGATTCATCAAAAAGTAGATTTTGCTACTGCCTCAGAGTTTGCCAGTCGTCATATTTTATTTACTAACCATACTCTTGTCCCTGCTGGTCAAGAAATATTTATGATTGAGAGTGTCTCTGAAGCCCTTGCAGGTTATGCTAAGGAAATTGAAGTACCTATTAGGGACATTGTAAACATGGGCATTTCTGATGAAACAAAACTATTTTCAATGACCACTTTTTCTTTTCGCTTTTCTGCTATAGCAAATTCGGTGAGTCGGATCCATAACGAAAAGGCCGCCTTACTTTGGCCAAAAAACAAAATGGATAATATTACAAACGGAATATACATCCCAAGGTGGGACAAAGTACTTGATAAGGAAAATATTTGGACGAAGCATCAAGAAAACAAAAGAAAATTATTGGAGTACATTAAAAAAAATACAGGAGTAGTATGGAGTGAAGATACTCTACTTTTTGGTTGGGGTAGACGTTTAGTCCCATACAAACAACCTCTGGCCTTCGTACAGGAGGTCGAGAGGTTTTTGTCCCTAGCAAAGGATAGTAATAGGCCTTTTAGAATTGTCTTCTCAGGACCAACAAGCGAAAATATTACTAATGAATTAGCAATTATTTTAAAGACTTATATTAATGAAAAGTTGGGTGATGTGGCTGTTTTTCTTCCACATTTTAATATAGAGATCGCTTCTCTCATGATAGCCGGTTGTGATGTTTGGCTCAATACTCCTATTGTTGGCCGAGAAGCTTGTGGAACAAGTACTATGAAAGCAGCTCTAAATGGTGTACTACCACTCTCAACCAAAGATGGCTGGATTGCTGAAGTTGATTTAAGGGAATGTGGGTGGGTTGTCAATAATTCAGAAAATCTATCAGTGGAATTACTTGATATTACTGAAAAGCAGATTGTTCCGCTTTATTACGAACATCTGTCTAACCCAGAAGGTTCGACTTGGTTGTCATACATGAGAAATGCGCGCTCGCTTATTGAAAAACAATTTTCAACCTTTAGAGTTCTAAAAGAGTACACAGATAAGTGCTATATCCCAATCCTACATAAAAAGCACATTCACAAGTATCAGTAATCTTACTTGTTTAAAAGTTTTTCAATAATTAGTGCTGTTTCAGTTGGCCCAGAAGTTTTAATAGTGGTAAAGCCCTCTCTAGCTACTTCATAGTCGTTCCCTCCCTCATAAAGTGCATCACCAATAAAAAGTAAATCACTTCTTTTAAGCCCGCGCTTTTCTAACATTTTTTCCAGCATTACACCTTTTGTCGTTCCTTTTGGGAGTACATCAATCGTTGTTGTGCCAGCTATAAACAGACTTACTTCCGGCAAACTAGGGGCTAAATATTCAATAATTTTTTTTCTTTTTATTTCATTCGGGTCCCAAGTCTCTTTCTCTTCAATTGGATCGTCCATACCAAGAGCCGCAAATGATACTTGAGTTATACGATCCTCAATTTTTGGTCCAACACTTTTCGATGGGATATCAAAATCTTTTAGTTTTATAACTTTTTCGAAAGCCTGAATTACTTTCTTTTTTATCTCATCAGACATTGGCTCGAAGGTTGTTAGTTGCCACTTTTGTGCGCTTAGGTCGTATTCAAAAGTTTCGCTACCATTTGCCGGCATTAACAAAATATTTTTAAAAATTTCTTTTTGTCCTCCATTTAGGAATAACCCAAGCTGTACTTGGAGATTCTTGAATGAGCTACCCGATATAATAACCACTAAGACTTTTTGAGATAGTTGGCTTAACAGGACGCACATATCCTGTAGTATAGGTTGTCTACTTTCTGTTAGAGTACCATCCAAGTCAAAAGAAATAACCTGGTAATTTCCTTTACCAGTCATAACTATCTATGTCTTAGGCTTACAGTCTTACCATCTGCCTTTCTTTTCTTCTTAGCAGCAATTTTTCGTTTCTTGTTCATATAGCAATTATAACATAAAAACAAAGAAGGGCCGCCGTAAAATTGGCAGCCCTCTTACTTACTAACCCATTAAATTCTAGAAACAGGATAGCATAGTCTTTGTTTAATGTCAATACTAATTTATTCAGGCTTTTCTTCGGTAGCTTCAGCATCTTTGACTTCACCCTCTGATCCGCCAGCTGGTGGAGGAGTATTTTCTTGAGGTTGCGCTTTGGCTACAGCCTCCCCTATCTTTTGCATTTCTGTAGAGAGTTCGTGGATGGCTGTCTCCGTCATTCCTTTGTCACTTCCCTCTTTGGCAGTTTTAAGATTCTTTATTTTTTCTTCAACTGCAGTTTTGATATCTTCAGTAATATGAGTAGTGTGCTCTGTCAGAGCTTTCTCAGCGGTGAAGATTGTTAAGTCAGCTGTATTTTTAGTATCTACCAATTCTTTTTTCTTGGCATCTTCGTCGGCATGAAGCTCAGCATCTTTTTTCATTTTTTCAATATCAGCAGGAGTCAGCCCTGAAGAAGCTTCAATACGAATAGATTGTTCCTTGCCTGTCGCCTTATCTTTAGCCTTAACTGCCAGAATACCATTGGCGTCGACATCAAAAGAGACTTCCACTTGCGGAATACCTCTTGGAGCTGGGGCAATACCTTCAAGGGCGAATCTTCCAAGAGATTTATTATCTCCAGCCATTGGTCGCTCGCCTTGCACTATATGGATCTCAACAGAAGTTTGGTTATCCGCCGCAGTAGAAAATACTTGGCTCTTAGAACTTGGGATAGTAGTGTTTCGATCCACCAGCTTTGTCGCTACGCCTCCCATAGTTTCGATGCCAAGAGAAAGCGGAATAACATCCAAGAGAAGTACATCTCTCACATCGCCTTGAAGCACACCACCCTGCACAGCGGCACCGAGCGCAACAACTTCGTCAGGGTTGATAGAGCGGTTTGGTTCTTTGCCAAAAAACTTTTGTACTTCTTCGACTATCTTTGGCATGCGAGTTTGTCCTCCGACCATAATGATTTCGTTGATCTCATCTTTCTTAAACGGTGAAGCTTCCATAGCACGCTTGGTGATCTCAATGGAACGAGTGATAAATTCATCGGCAAGCTCTTCAAGCTTTGCTCGAGTCATCTTGAGAAGTAAGTGTTGAGGTCCAGCATCGGTCGAAGTGATAAATGGAATGTTTATTTCGGTTTCAGTAGTTGTTGAGAGTTCAATTTTCGCTTTCTCTGCCGCCTCATCGAGTCGTTGGAGTGCAAGCGGGTCTTTGGATACATCTACACCACTTTGTTTCTTAAATTCATCAGCGATCCAGTTAATAATTTTCAAGTCGATATCACGGCCTCCCATCAATGAGTCTCCATCGGTGGACTTCACTTCAATCACATCTTCAGTAACTTCTAGAACAGAGACATCAAATGTCCCACCTCCAAAGTCATAGACTACTATCTTTTCATTCTTTTTAGTATTAAATCCGTAAGCTAGAGCCGCTGCAGTTGGTTCGTTAATGATACGCTTCACATCCAAACCAGCGATTGCTCCAGCATCCTTGGTAGCCTTTCTTTGCGCATCGTTGAAGTAGGCTGGTACAGTAATAACAGCCTCAGTGATTTTCTCACCGAGCTTACTTTCAACATCTGTTTTAATTTTCTGCAAAATCATTGCAGAGATTTCTTCTGGTCGGTAGTCTTTGTCTCCAAGCTTGATAAGCACTCCGCCGTCAGGACCTTTTGAAACCTTAAATGGTGAAGTCTTGATGACCTTAGCCATACCTTCGTCGTCAAACTTATGTCCCATGAAGCGCTTAATGCCATAGAGAGTATTTTGTGGGTTGGTTACTGCTTGTCGCTTTGCTAGAAGACCAACGAGGCGATCGCCATTTTTCCCAATGGC
Organism: Patescibacteria group bacterium; assembly: GCA_038058445.1. Lineage (GTDB taxonomy): Bacteria > Patescibacteriota > Minisyncoccia > Phycocordibacterales > UBA9973 > UBA4124. Next base: position 143 of record JBBUBB010000094.1, on the reverse strand, counting down.
AACAATAGATGGAGTCGTTCGAGCCCCTTCGATATTTTCAATAATTTTTGGCTGTCCACCTTCGATAATAGAAACAGCGCTATTTGTTGTTCCGAGGTCAATTCCAATGATTTTTCCCATATGTTTTTATGTGTTTAATTTAT
>JBBUBB010000093.1:0-7597 GCA_038058445.1 Patescibacteria group bacterium | reverse complement strand
GAAGGATCCACATTGAAGCCCTCTGCCAAGCCGCGCAGATAATGTGTAAGATCCCCAGCCAACTCAACCCCTGCCGGCCCACCCCCAACAATTACGATATGAAGTTTAGAAACTGCGTCCTTCGGAGAAAGAGTCATGGCTGTCCCGAATAGTTCACAAAAATGCCGCTTCAATCTAAAGGCTTCTTTTACAGATTTAAAGGAGAGGGAGAGATCTGGAAGCCCCGAAATATTGAAATAATTCGTCTCGCTCCCTAGGGCTAATACTAAGTAATCATAAGGTATTTCCTTGCCCCCTTCTAAAGAAATGACCTGCCTTGCAGGATCGACAGAGGCGAAAACTCCTTTTTCAATATGTACCTTTTTCAGTCCTTTTATCTTGCTATATGGGACAGACACTTCAATAGCTAGCGCTCCTGTCACAAGTTTGTATAAACCTGGGTAATATTCAAAGACATCGCCTTTTGTGACTAAAGTGATATCACAGTTTACCCCCGTTTTTTTTAGTTTTTGTATGGCGGCAATCCCCCCAAAACCTCCTCCAACAACGACGACTTTCTTTAAATTTTGGGACTTGTTCATAAAATGAGTATACCAGATATGCCTAAATCAGCATTGTCGTGTATAATGCTGTAATATTGACGGCCTTATATCGTCACTAGAATGAACTGGTTCTATGAGTATTGAACAAGACAAACAAGCCTTATTTCAAAAGCTATTTGAGGAATACCAGGACGCGATCTTCCGTTTTTGCCTTTTTCGCGTGGGGTCCCGATCTGTAGCCCTCGATATCACTCAGGACTCTTTCATAAGGCTTTGGGGGCATTTGGCCAAAGGTGGGGTCATCGAACACGAACAAGCCTTTATATACAGAATAGCTAAAAATGCAATCATTGATTACTACAAGAAGAGTAAAAGCGCATCGCTCGATTCCCTTCTCGAAGGTGGTTATGAGCCTGAGAGCAACATCCACACCGACGAAATTTTTAGAAATGATGACATTAAAATGGTTCAGGGCTTACTGGAAGAATTGGACGAAGAAAGTAAGCAGATTATTTTTCTAAGATACACCGAAGAGAAACCTATTGAAGAAATTGCCACTCTCTTTGGCAAAAGTACAAATGCCATGACTGTCCGTATTCATAGAATCATTCAAAAACTTAAAAGTCGATACAACGAGACACATTATGATTGATAAAAAATTAGAACAATTAAAGATGCTAAAGACTGTTGGTCTTACTCCAGAGGAGAAGGGCTCTCTTCGTGCGTCTGTGGCTCGTGGTATCCAAGTCTTTGAAGCAGCCCCACGACCTTCAATTTTTTATACTAGTATGCAACACGGACTTCGTATCGCATTATCAACTTTTCTATTTATCGTTTTTGTTGGAGGTAGCGTCTCTGTAGTCGCTGACAACTCACTCCCAGGCGACCCGCTTTACTCATTTAAAATCAACGTCAATGAGGAAGTAAAGGGTGCTTTTCTCAAAACACCTGAGAGTAAGCTTTCATGGGAAAAGACTCGTATCGACAATCGTTTAAATGAAATCAAAACTCTTGCTGCTTCAAAAACTCTTACCAAGGCAAAGCAGGAAACAGCTCAACGAGCACTGGACACACACTTACAAGCCCTCACTGATCAACTCTCTACAGCAGAACCCACTGAAGCACTCAAGGTAACCGCTGGGCTAGAAGAAAGTCTTAAAATACAAAAAGAGGACTTGAAGAAATATATATCTGACGCAACCGAAGAAGACCAAAACGATGCTTTAAAGGCTGTAGACAGTACAATTAAGACAGTTACTGACCAAGAGATTAAGATCATCTCAAAGGAAATTGATCTACTAAGTACCGATGCTGAAAATGTAGTTGATGAAACTATAGAAGAACCTGAGGCCGTACCTACTCCTTTACCTGTAATCCAATAAACCTCTCGAGTGCTACAAAGAGCCCTATAACAACAAATAATACCAGGGCAAAAACTATTGACTTTGTTTGCGATTTTGTTGGCTTATTTTCTTTGCTTTCAGAAATTGCCCCAATTGCATTAGCTGTGGCTATAGATCCCTCTGAAGACACCAACGAAGTCGGTTGAGGTATAATTGGGCTAATATTATTTGGTGAGGAAGCTACTATCCTATTTTCTACCACTGCATTATTACCGACCGTAACCCATTGTGGAGTTTGAAGTGTACCTTTTGTGTACCATTCTCCAATACTAAAAACACTAAACGGCATAATTACTGTTTTCTTTGGAGCAATAATAGTAAATGGTGGAAGTTGCACAGTTGTATCAGAGAGTATAATCATCCACTTTGAAATATCTATTGGGACACTACCTGAGTTAGTAAACTCAAACCCTTTACCAGAGATGGTACGGAGGCTAACTGTTGGAAGAATAACCGTGTGTTCCTGTGACTCAAACAGAAGAGGCTTATTATCATATGGTGTTTGGTAATAAGCGAATGTGATCGTATAGACAGCAGGATACTTATAGGTATGAATAACTTCCTTTGGAGTATTGTTACGGTACACAGTCCCATCCCCCATGTTCCATAAGAAAACGCCATTATAAGCCTCGCCATACTCCAAAAAAACTTTCTGAGAATACTCGCTAGCAACTGTGGCATATATTGTCCTTGGGACTGAGAGCTCGATATGTGGTTTTTGTTTTGGTGTGACCCAGGCAGTTCCTGATTGTAGTTCAGAAGGTGAACTTCCTCCGCCACCACCTCCTTGTGTTGAGGCTTTTGGAGTAGCTACTGCAGTAACCCACCCTGAACCATCCCACTGCATTGTTTCTTTGGTTGTGGCATCTCCCGCTGGCCAACCAGAAGAATAGTCTAGTGTTTGTATAGTTGCCCCTTCTTCATCTTTGAGAACTAAATTCTCACCTGTATTTGAAAGCCCGCTTCCACTAAATGATCCAGCTTCATCGCTTACACTAGGGACAGGATCTGGACAACTGGGAGTAGTTCGCTCTATTAAAAGATACCCTTGAGAAGTAATAGGTGTAGTCATTGTAAAAACAACTTGGCTTCCTCCGTCTTCGTACAATTTCCAGCCAGACAAATTTACTGAGTCAGTACCATCATTATATAACTCAAACCATTCACAAAATGAACTCTCAGATGTCCCCATCCAAGCAATCTCGGTCATACGAATATTCGCATGTACAATACTTGTAGAAAGAAGGACTATAGCGATGGAAAGCGCTACAAAACGATTCATAATAATTTATTCTAATATTTTTTGTAGTTCTTCGTGTGAAATTTCTTTTGTGGAGTTGTCCGGCACTTGAGCTGGATTTATTTTTGGAGGTGTAGGAGCACTTGGCTGAACACCTTGAACTGGAGCGGGTTGTGTGGCTTTCAATAAGGCCTCCTTGAGAAGATTTCTACTTTGCTCTGTTGGTCCACGCTCCGCCAACTTAACTGGGGGGATAGTTTCAGAGAGAGACTTTTCTCCAGTAAAAGGTGTCTTGGGTTCATTTTTTTTTGGTACCTCAGTATCTAGAGTATCAAGTAGGCGAGAAAGTTCTGGACTTGGTTTTGGTCCAGGTTTCAATTCTAATTTTGTTTCTTTGCTTGTATTAATATCAAACACTTTTTTAAAAGGGGTGTGAGTTTTTGGTTTCTCAACATCGGACTTATATTCTTTTTTTGACGGCTTAATTGCTTGAGCATCATATGGCCCTTGGCTTAACCTCTTTTCATAAGCATCTTTATCTTTTGGTACATATGCCTTTTTTTCTGGTTTTGAAAAATCATTTTTTTCTTTTTCTGATTGTTGAACATCTCGGCCAAACCAATCTTTGATATTTACTTCAACAATGTCTTTTGGTTTAGCGTAATTAGCACGAGTCCACTCAATTACATCATTTCTGTATGAAATAGCTGGACGAGGAATGGGTGGTATAGTTTTGGCAGAGAAAGGTGGCGAACCAATATCATTAATCATCAGAGACAAATAGATTTGGGCAAACCCTAGGTTTATTAGATCAGTCTCTGTAAACTGCGGAGCATAAACTTTCTCCAAAAGCTCAGCATCGAGCGGGCCAACACGAAACGCAACACTTGTTCCCACGTTACCAAAAACAGCATCCCGAACTGGTTCCTCCATTTGGGCTATATATTGGTGAGCGATAATAAGGGCCAATTTATACTTACGAGCTTCGGAAAGAATATCGGCAAAAGATTCATTGGCAAAAGATTGAAATTCATCTACATAAAAATAAAAGTTTGGTAAATCTGCCATACGAGCATGCGAGACATCGGCACGACTCATGGCGGCAATATAAATCTTGGTGATGATCATTGAACCAAGCAGACTGGTATTTTGCTCTCCTATACGACCTTTGGAAAGGTTAACAATCAAGATCTTTTTGTTGTCCATGATATCTCGAACATCAAAACTTGATTTTGGTTGACCAATGATGTTGCGCACTAGTGGGTTGGCGGTAAACTGACCGATTTTGTTTTGGATGGCCGCGCCGGCTTCTTGCATATAGCGCTCGCCGTACTTTTCAAATTCATCTGTCCAAAAAGCTTTGACTGATGGGTCAGAGATGTTGGCGACAACTTTCTTGCGGAATTCCTTGTCAGAGAGTATACGATTAACACCAAGTAAGGTCGCATCGGGGTACTCAAGTAGGGCCAAAAGAATATTATTCAAAATATATTCCATACGAGCACTCCAAGCATCAACCCAGATTTTTTTGAAAGTACTCATAAGCCCAGAGGCTACAAAGTGTCGTTTGTCAGGGCCGACATCTTCAAGCATGTTAAATGAGACAGGATATTCGAGATCAAAAGGCGCAAAATAGACTACATCTTTGATACGATGTTCAGGTACATAATCAAGCATCTTTTCAGCAAAAGAGCCGTGCGGGTCAAGAACAGCTACTCCTTCACCACTTTGAATGTCTTGAATAGCCATGTTTTCAAGTAGAGTAGACTTCCCAACTCCAGACTTCCCAACGACATACATATGACGAGTACGATCCCGACTTTTTATACCAAAGCGTGTTTGGCCGTTACGAAAATTCGTTTCAGCAAAGTATGTTACCTTTTCTGGATCATACGGGGTGTGCATATACTCTTATTATAGCAGTTCTGGTCTACTAGTCACTTAGATTTGTGCGGCTCCATTCATAGAGCACGATGGAGGCAGCAGTGGCAGCATTAAGAGACTCACAGTCTGGGTTCATAGGAATAGAGAGCGGAATATCGCAAAGTTCAAGAGTTTTCTCACGAATACCAACTGACTCATTGCCGACAATAAAAAGCGTAGGAGTATCAAATTTGGCCTTTGAAAGAGGTGTGCTGCCACCCATAACCAATCCATATGACCAGTAGTCTTTCTCTTTTAGGTCTCGAATTGTTTGGTTAACATTGCCAATCGAAACAATAGGAATACGGAAAACCATGCCCGCTGAGGTTTTGATAACTGTGCCAGTAATAGGTGCTTGATTGTTTTTAGGTAATAAAATCGCACTGGCACCAAAGGCAACTGCTGAGCGAATGATAGCCCCCACATTGTGCGGGTCATGAAGTTCATCTAGAAGTACGATACATGGATTTTGTTTTTTGGAAGAATTCTTGAGCGCCTCATCCATAGACGAATAAAGTTTCTCGGGGTCTATCGCCGCAATAACTCCTTGGTGCACGGCATCACTGCCAACATCCTTCTTCACATCGCCTTTCATACTACTAACCGAGATCCCATGTTTCTTTAGAAGAAGCCCAAGTTCACTATCTGCTTCCATTTCTTTACTCAAGAAAACTTTCTGAACTACTTGGGGTCGCGCCAAAAGTGCCTCAGTTAGAGCATGTTTGCCATATAAATAGATTTTATCTTCTTTCATATTTCTATCCTACAAGATTGTTAATCATTTGTCATTTTTAAGAAAAAACCAACCTTACGGGTTGGTGATAAAAAATTGGGGCCATGACCATTTGATCATATTCATTACTTGGTTGATTATTTCTTTTTTCCAACCATATAACAGAGTGACCCGAATTTCGTTTTTGTAAAACAGGACTTTTTTAAAAATAGGTTTTTCGCCGTTACTTAAGGCAGTAAGCTTTTTAACCAAAACTTTTTGTTCATTAGATAAGGCTTCTTCATTGTTCTCGCCTTCATGGTCAAATCGAGACCATAAATTTGTTTCAAATCTGAAGTATCCTTCATTCATTTCGAAAAGAACTGTATCTTTGTCCTTTTCGAGTTCGTATACTTCTATTTTCATTTTAATAGTTTTCCTTAAACTATCATAGAAGAACTATTTGTCAAATCATCGATTTCTTACGACGAGCACGATGGAAGGTAATGCCATAACGGTGTGCTTCACTATTTGCCAGCAAAATAGCGTATTTGTGAGTTTCCACAATCTCTTTCGGGCCAGTTATAGCCTTAGGTCGATGTCTTTCGTCTTTGGTTACCGCAACGACTGGTATTCTGAGTCTTAGGGGTGAGAGTACTTCTTTGGCTACATTGGTTTGGATAGCATTACCATCAACCACTATGACTTCTGGTAAGCGCCACTCTGGATGATTGAAACGTCTCACAAGCATTTCTCGAAGCGCTCCTGCGTCATTGGCCTTGGTAAAACCTCGAATAATAAATTTGCGGTATTCACTCTTTTGACTGGTCGCATTGGTTACAACCGCCATAACCCCTACCATAGACGAACCACTAATGTGAGCGATATCGTAGGCTTCAATACGGAATTCTTCGCCACTGATTCCAGAAATTAAATCTCGCTTGATCAAAGAAATATCTTGAATATGCTCCAGTGCAAACACTTTTTGTTTCAGCTCACCCGCTAATTCAAATTGTTCCTTTTTAGCCGCAACCATCATTTCTTTCTTCAAATCTTTAAGAAGTGACTGAAATTTACCTTGAAAAATCATTTTCAAACGAGAAATGGTCTTCTTGTACTTTGCCTGTGCTTCTTTGTTTGAAGTATCTGGTGAGAGCCCTATCTGTCTATAGAAAACACTATTGTCCTTCTTAGAAGAAGCCATATCACGAAATGGGAAAATCGGTCGTAGGAGTCTTAGTGCTTCCTTAATAGCGGTACCGTTTGGATAAGGTCCAAAAATAACATCGTACTTGATTGGTTTTGGGTCACGGAGAACTTTAACTGTTTTGTTTTTGATATCAATATCTTTCTGGCGAACTAAAATAACTTTTGGGAATGCTTCTTTAGTGATAGCTACACAATTGAAACTCTTATCATCTTTTTCTTTGGTGTTGTAATAAGGTTTATATTTTTTGATTAGATTAGCTTCCAAAATCAAAGCTTCGAGAGCATTCATGGTTTCTTGATATGTGACGGTCTTGGCCTTGAAAACCATGTCTACAATATGAGCTCCGCGAGTCTTGATAATATCACCGGAGAAATAACTCCTCACGCGGTCTCTGAGTGAAGTAGCCTTGCCTATATATAGGATCTTCCCTTCCTTGTCTCGCCAGACATATACGCCCGGAACCTCAGGGAATTTTAATTTGTCCAAATCTTGACGAATCATAAAATTACAAAATTTTTTTGAGATACTCTCCAGTAAATGAGTGTTTGTTGTTAGCAACTTCTTCAG
>JBBUBB010000092.1:0-11868 GCA_038058445.1 Patescibacteria group bacterium | reverse complement strand
CCATGTTGTTTTATTTATTTTTTAGACTTCTTTTTTCCGCCAGCTGGCGGATGAGCCTTTTTAGCCGCTGGCTTCTTGCCTTGTTTCTTTAAGACTTTCTTAACAGGATCCCCAGTAACAGAGCGTCCTTTGTACATACCACTTATAGAAGCTCGGTGACGGATGTGCATTTCGCCCGACGCGTCCTTAGAAAGAGCTGGGCTCTTAAGGGCATGATGACTTCTTCGGTTTGCAGTATGACTGCGTGTGTGTCTCATTCGTACTACCATATGAAAACAAGCATACTATATATGTATAAAAATATCAAATAACAAGGAGCTTTTATAAGCTCAAAAACAGTGGTATAGTTTTTGGTATGAACTTAGAACACACAAGACACTCTCTCGCCCACCTTTTGGGAGCATCTGTAATGGAGCTCTACCCAGACGCACAATTAACACTTGGGCCAGCCATTGAAGACGGCTTTTATTACGATGTGAAATTCGCTTCACCGCTTAGTAGCGACGACTTGCCAAAGATAGAAGCCAAAATGAAAGAAATTCTTCCCTCTTGGAAAACTGTTTCGCACAAAGAATTCTCAAAAGCTGAAGCCTTGAAACATTACGAAAGAAATATTTTCAAAGAAGAGCTTATAAACGAAATTGCTGAGCGTGGAGAAAAAATCACTCTTTATACTATGGGCGACTTTGTGGATCTTTGTCGTGGTGGGCATACTGATGATCTAAGTGTTATCGATCCAGAGAGTTTCAAACTCGACCGTATCGCTGGCGCTTATTGGCGCGGGAGCGAAAAGAACCCGATGCTTACCCGTATTTATGGCTTGGCTTTCGAATCAAAAGCAAAGCTTGACGAGTATCTTCATATGCGTGAAGAAGCGGAAAAGAGAGACCACAGAAAACTCGGTAAAGAGCTTGGACTTTTTACATTCTCTCAAACTGTTGGGCAAGGCCTTCCTATTTGGCTTCCAAAAGGAGCAACGGTGCGTCGTGAGCTTGAAAGATTTATTGTCGACACAGAATTGGAATGGGGATATCTACATGTGAACACTCCAGATATTGCCAAGCTTGATCTCTATAGAAAAAGTGGCCACTACCCTTACTATAAAGAAAGTATGTACGCGCCGATTGTAATTGACGATGAAGAGTTCATGCTTCGCCCAATGACTTGCCCGCACCACTTTGAACTATTTTCTGACAGCCCAAAAAGTTATCGTGATTTACCAATGCGTATTGCTGAACTTGCTAAACTTTACCGTTATGAAGCTTCTGGCGAGCTCTCTGGGCTCATGAGGGTTCGAGGATTTTGTTTAGCTGATGCACACATAATATGTGCAGACGCAAAGCAAGCACAGGACGAGGTCTCTAAGGCCCTTGATTTGATTGAATATGTAGCTAATGTTTTTGGGCTTAAACATGGTGAAAGCTATTCTTACCGTCTATCCCTCGGAGACCGTAGCGATGAAAAGAAATATTTCAAAAATGATGCTGCTTGGGATGAGGGTGAAGCACTCTTGCGAGAAACTTTGCAAAAAAGAAATTGTAAATTTATTGAGGCTCCAAATGAGGCTGCGTTTTATGGTCCAAAAATAGATGTCCAAATGAAAAATGTTCGTGGAAAAGAAGAAACAGCCTTTACTGTTCAGTATGACTTCTGTATGCCAGGAAGATTCAATCTAGAATACACTGCTGCTGATGGCACAAAGAAAGAACCACTGGTTGTCCACAGATCTTCAATCGGAGCAATTGAGCGGGTTATGGCCTTCCTAATAGAACACTATGCTGGTGCCTTCCCCGTTTGGCTCTCTCCTTTACAAGTTGCGGTACTACCTGTCGGAGAAATGCATGAAGAGTATGCGAGAGAAATAACTAAATCACTAAAAGATGCGGGTGTGAGAGTAGAACTTTGGACTGACGATGGTCTCGGCAAGAGAATCAGAAAAGCAAAAGTAGAAAAAGTGCCTTATCAAATAGTTATTGGAGACAAAGAAAAGGATGCGAACACTATTACTGTCGAAGGCAGAAATGATTTAAAACTAGAAGCCATCAATCTCTCGGAATTCGTCGCTCGTATAGATGAAGAAATAAAAAATAGAAAAGACAAATAAAAAAGATGGGCTACTTGCCCATCTTTTTGTCTACATCTTTTATGGAGAAGAGTTTTTTAACTTCTTTATCCTCCAACGTCACCCCTTTTACGATTTCTGTATTGCTATTATTTATAATTTTTATTATTTTTTCTTTCTCAATCCCTTCTTGATAAAAGCAATAATTAAATTCACCGGATTCTCTCAGAAACTCCTCAGCTGTTTGTAGAGGAGTCTGTCGAACCACCACCTCCTCAAATGTATCATTAAATAATCGTTTCAAAGGGTCCAAATGGTCTGTAGACAAATCGTCGTAAATAATTACAATTCTTGTATTCATGGCTATACTTGTTTGTTTAATGAATACTACCCTATACCCTAAATGCGTCAAGTATGACCTGCCCCACATAGCCTGAAAGGCGACGTTAGGGTATAATTTCCATTATGGAACACAACAACACATATAATTTAATGACCCAAATGACCCAAGAATCCAAGAGTCTTTGGCGCATCAAGAAAAATTATATAAAAGAAGCGAAAAGTAAGATAATGAAAGCTTTCTGGGCAAAAATGCTTAAAGACAAGGAGTCACATTTGAGAGAAATGAAGAAACTTTTAAAAGCTGAATTGAAATAAATAAAAAATCCTCACTATTAGTGAGGATTTTTTATACATCAAGATTCGCCTCCGCCAGCTGGCGGATTGGCATTAGACGTCGAGATTAGCCATCTTTGCGTTGGACTGTATAAATGCTTTTCGTGGTGCCACTTCTGAACCCATCAGAGTGTCGAAGACTTTGTTGGCTTCTTCAGCATCTTCTACTTTTACCTGTTTCAAAATTCTTCGCGCTGGATCCATTGTTGTCTCCCAAAGCTCATCAGCATTCATTTCTCCCAGACCTTTATAGCGCTGGACTGAAATTTTAGGAGCTTTTTTTGTTTTTGTTTCCTCTTCTTCACTTTCTTCTACTGGTTCTTCACCGTCAGCAGAATCATCTATCTCTTGAATATTTGAGGCTTCTACTCCCAGAATCTTAGCTTTGTCTTCATCTGTATAAGCGTAAAAAATTTCTTTACCCTTTTTGATTTTGTATAGTGGTGGCTGAGCAATATAAATATAGCCAGCATCGATAACGGGTCGGAAATAACGATAAAAGAGAGTTAAGATAAGAGTTGTAATGTGTGAACCGTCGACGTCCGCATCGGTAGCAATCACTATTTTGTGGTAACGCATTTTGTCGAGATCAAATGTATCCCCGATAGAAGTCCCCATGGCTATCACAAGATTTTTAATTTCTTGAGAAGCGAGCATCTTATCAAGACGAGCTCGTTCAACATTCAGAATCTTTCCGCGAAGTGGCAAGATTGCCTGTGTTCGTCTATCTCGGCCCATTTTAGCTGTCCCTCCCGCAGAATCTCCCTCTACAATAAATATCTCAGATTCTGAGGCATCCTTACTCTGACAATCTGCGAGCTTTCCAGGCAGCGTCATACCTTCGAGTGCCCCCTTACGAAGGATGGAATCCTTAGCAGCTTTAGCAGCCTTTCGAGAGCGAAGCGCCAAAAGACCCTTCATAATTATGGCTTTGGCCTGATCAGGGTTTTCCTCCAAGAAATTAGAGAAGGCGTCACCGAAGACGGTAGTGACAGATCCCTGAGCTTCCATCGATCCAAGTTTGGCCTTGGTTTGGCCCTCGAACTGAATTTCAGCTAGTTTGACTGAGATAACAACAGTCAATCCTTCGAGCACATCGTCCCTGTAAATGGACCATCAGCGTCTTTGATTAAATTGTTCTTTTTCCCATAGTTGTTGAGTACGCGAGTCAGAGCCGTTTTAAATCCAGTCACATGAGTACCGTGTTCTGGGTTGTAAATATTATTGGCAAACGGCACGATGCGAGAAGAAATATCATCTACATACTGGAGTGCAATTTCAACCCCAACTTTGTCCTGCTCTTTTTCACAATAAAAAACTGTCTCGTGAATGGGCTTTTGTAACTGGTTATAATGACGAACCATTGATTGAATACCACCTTCGAAATAATATGTCGTTGAAGGCGCTTCAAGGTTAAGTTCACGGAACCAAAACGCCGGTGTCGGATCAATCTTTTCTTTAAGATCTCGTGCATCAATCACGGTGACACGCAATTTCTTGACCAAATATGCTTGCTGGCGAACATGATCAATAATAGTTTTTAAATCAAAATCAATTCCCTCTTTGAAAATAGTTGGGTCGGGTTGAAAAGTAATTATTGTTCCATTATTTTTAGTCGTACCGACTTTTTTGACTGCTGCTTTTTTATTTCCCTTACTATATTCTTGGACCCAGACAGCTCCATCCTTGTGAACTTGAGCTAGTGTGTAATCAGATAAAGCGTTCACCACAGAAGCCCCCACTCCGTGAAGACCTCCAGAGACTTTGTAACCGCTATCTTCTCCTCCGAATTTTCCTCCGGCATGGAGAGTCGTCATCACAGTTTCTAGAGCTGAAACTTTGGTCTTCGGATGAATATCCACTGGGATACCTCGTCCATTATCAACCACGCGAATCTTATTCTGTGGTAAAAGAGTGAGCTCCACATGATCAGCGAAGCCTCCCATGGCTTCATCTCGAGAGTTGTCGAAGATCTCCCAGACTAGATGGTGGAGTCCTGTTGGCCCCGTAGAACCGATATACATACCCGGTCGGCGACGTACTGGTTCTAATCCTTCAAGGACCGAAATCTGCTCTGCGCCATATGCTTTTTTGGATGGGTCTTTTGCCATTTAATACAGATAGAATAAGGTTTAATTACGCTTTCAGTATACCAAAAACACAGGCTTTTATCTATTGACATCACGTGATAATAATGCTATCATTTAATGAGCATCTTGATCTTTCATTTATAAAACAACTGACATGTTTATTGATAAAATCAAAACAGTACAAGGTTTATTATCGGCAAAGATGGAAGAAATAAAAAGCCTCGCAAGCTCTTATGGTGCAGAAAATGAGTTCGCAGTAAAAAACATAATCAGAATTGTGTTGCTGTTCTTCAAGGAAGATCCTCAGAAAATGGCGACTACTATTGAAGGAAGCCGTTCTCACCTAACAGAGCAAGTTAAGGCCCTGCAATGGTCTCAGAAGCAATTATTTTGCTCTGATTTAACCTTTGAACAAGCCCTAGAGCTCCACCAAAGAATTCAGGAGGCTTATGACTTATTTGATCTTTTGTATTTCCTTCCTCAGATAGAAAGCCAACTTGTCTGATCCTAATAGCCCATTGAATATATTCTGTATTCAATGGGCTATTTTTTTAAAACTTTCGCTAACTCACAATATTCGCATTCTATTTTGTCACCGTAACCTTTGTGGTGACATTCTCTATTTACCCACTCCCCACTCTTTAGGGCTTCATCATACTCTTTTATATCTAGCACCAATAAATCTATTTGTTCGTCGGTAATGTATGTTTCGTAAAGCGCATTTTTTTCTTTTTTATCAGCTTCAACGAAAAGTAGCCTTGAATTAGTAACTACTGTCCCCTTCTCTGCTCCACGTATCAGATACGAATACATAGCAAGTTGTCGCATATAATCCGACAAACGGTTTTCGTCAGAAAGTTTTTCAATCATACCAGTAGTTTTCACTCCACCAGTCTTGAAATCAGTCACAGTAACGTCTCCATTCGGGTATCTTTCTGTCAGGTCAATCTTGCCATACATAGATAAGTGAGGAAATGCCTGATCTCGAAATGAAACAGATCTTTCACTGGCTCTGTCTTTAGACAATTTTGGGTAATAGACTTCAACCCAATTAGACACTGCACTCAGACCATCTTTACTAAGCCGCTTCAGTTCCTTGGGGTCTACTACTCCTTCCTTGCCTAATTCGTAATTAATCTTTTCTCCGAGCTCTTTGATAGTCGGCTTTTTATCAGCTTTCAAAACAAACTCAATAGTACTATGCACGGCACTTCCAAGCGCTAAGCTGACACTTTTTACCTCAGGCAGTTTCAAAAAGTTTCTAAAATACCATTTCCATGGACATTCAAAAAAGTTGTTTAGGAGTGTCACCGATACCTTGGTTGACTCGTAATTTTCTTTGACATACTTTTTCAATTCTTCCAATGTATCTTCTTCCTGACTAGTTGGCAGTGGCGCATATGTCTGTGGACCGTTTTTGAGAAGTTCATCTTCTGTCTCTTGTGATGTTCTAGAAATGAAATGATCCTTTGGTAAATCAGCAACCATATCAGCAAGACTAAGCTCTTTGCCGTCGTAATTTTGTTTAGCATAAGAAATGTTACAAATCTTTTTTGCGCGTGTGATAGCTACATACAATTCTCGGCGAGCCGAAGCACTATCACGCTCGGAGATGTGTTCTTTGACTTTCTCGGGTAGGGTGAAAGCTTGACGCTTTTGACTCATCAGTGTTTCTTCATTCATATGAGCAATCCAAACATTTTCATATTCAAGTCCTTTTGATTTGTGAAGCGTCATCACTTGGATACCACGAGTGCCACCAAAAGAAGCGAGTTCTACTGATTGGCCATACTCTTCTAACCGAGCAACATACTCGATAAATTGCGAAAGTGTTCCTGTAGGATGTTTTTCTTCCCATAAAATCGCCATATGTAAAAATGAACGAACTATTTCCACACTCGATAACAGTCCATCGTGGCTCTCTGCTTTAGAAATTAAGAGTTCGTTACCTATAGTACCCACGATTATAGAAAGTCTCTCATGAGTTAGGGTCTCTACCCAAGTAGAAAGCTTTTCTCCCCACTTTGCTATATTCCCTTCCCCAGAGAAAAGCCCATCTTGTGATCTGTTGTTTTTTAGGCTATCAACATTGAGAAGTTTGCTTTTATTGGCATGTAAAAAAGTATGAGCTTCAAGAGGTGCCACACCACTAGTCTCGTCAAGTAAACTTTCGGCCAAAGAGACCCTATCATAAGGGTCAGAGAGGATCTTGAGAATGCGAATGACACTTTGTGCTTCAGAGAAAGCAAAAAGAGACGACCCTCCGATTGAGGAAACAGGAAGTCCCATATCTCGCAAGATTGTTATTGCACTCCTAACATGACGATTCTTTGGCATAAGCAAAGCGCATTCTTCAGGCTTACCACCATTAGAAATTTGTCCTTTGAAAAATAACCCAGCCCCCAAAATCTCATCTCGCTCATAATAATACTCTGAAAGCACTATGTGGTCGTCACCATCTTTGTTACTCTTTAGTTTTTCTTTGGTCAGAGTGCTTTGTAGTAATTCATCAGCTAAGCCCAGAATTTTCTCTGTGGAGCGATAGTTTTCGGAGAGTGTGATAAGCTCGGCTTTGCCAAAAAGTGAACCGAACTCTTCAAAATATGATTGTTTAGCCCCAGAGAAACCATAAATCAGCTGACGATCATCCCCTACCACAAAAATGTTGGGCTTCTCTACACCTTGCCATACGGCTTTCAAAAATTCATTTTGGACACCACTTGAGTCTTGGTGTTCGTCAATAAGTACGTATTGGTACTGCTCTCGAATATCATCCCGAGCATCTTCTGAATTTTCAACGATCTTAACTGCGTACTCAAGTACGTCATCATAATCCATGAGTCCCTTTTTTTTCTTCTCCTCTTCATAGAGTCGATAAAACTCTACAACTTCTTTCGTTTTTTCCAGAGATTCAATTTTCTTTTCTATTTCTTTTTTGAGCTGACCCTTACTCTCGCCACGGCTAGAGATACTCTCGGGGTCTTGTTTAAGAGAGACTATTTCTGCTTCTACTTCCACAAGAAATATTTCTGGGCTCATACGCTCACGTTTCAAAATAGAGATAAGACCTTTCAAATCATTAAAATATTGCGACGGATTGGTACGAGGTCTAATATGTTGCCATTCGTGATCGTGTAATAGTTGATCAACAAGCAAAATAGCTTCGGTATCATCGAGAGGTGTTGGTGCAGTATCTAGATCAAGCACGCTGTGATATTTCTCAACCATATCTCCGGCAAAACTGTGGAAAGTGCTGATATGAACATTGCGAGCTGTGCTTCCAATATAAGAGTCCAAGCGGCTTCTCATGGCCGAGACCCCAGAGCGAGTAAAAGTCAGACATAAAACTGCGTCAGCCCCTACATCAGTTGTTTGCAAAATATGAGCAATACGCAGAGCCAGGACTTGAGTTTTGCCTGTCCCCGGCCCGGCGACCACCATCACTGGCCCATCTATGGTATCAACTGCCCTTTTTTGCTCTTTATTTAGAGCATTGTAGGCAGCTTCAAAATCCGTCATGATAGTATTTTAGCATGACAAGGAAAGTGAAGTATCTGATATAATGGGCCAATGAAATGGGTCAGAATTATATTTTTTGCGTTCATGATATTCTTCTCTTTTGGTATTTGTTTACTGGCTGCACAGGTATATGCCACAGGGTTTCATTTATCAGAACACGGAACAAAAACACTCAACATCTTTGCATTTGCGCTTCCTTTGATCTTCATTATCAGTATGTTTTTGGGACTTCTCGACGATGATCATTACTTAAGGAGATTAATCTACCCAATAAATTTTTTCGCTGGTTTAGCGCTTTATATATTTTTAAGTTCTGTGGTTCTTAGTATTATTATATTAATTGCCAGTGGTATAGCTATAACCCTGCCTACTAGTATCAGTATCACTAGTTTTAGTGCGGCCTGTATTTTAGGAATTGTGGGAGCTATTCAAGCCAAAAGAACAAAAACTACCACTTATGCTGTGTCTCTCCCCGGGGCTCCAGAATCTTGGAATACCAAAGTAGCCGTTCTAGTTTCTGATACTCACTTTGGACTCATAAACCACAAAAAGTTTTCCGATAAAATTGTTAAAAATATTTTGAAACTAAAACCAGATTTTGTACTTCATGCCGGGGACTTTTATGATGGTCCCAAAAATAATATGGCCCCACTAATAGAGTCTTGGAAAAAACTTACAAAAGAGATACCTGTGTTTTACACTTCTGGTAATCACGAACTATATGGTAACTATGAGGCATTTATATCTTCTATACTCGAGGCTGGTATATACGTTTTACTTAATGAATTCATAGAGCATGAAGGAGTACAAATCGCCGGCATCACCTATCATGCAAAAAATCAAAAGCTTAAGGCTCACGACGCCATGGTCGCGCTCGGTGTTGATAAAAATAAACCACTTATTCTTATCAACCACCCACCAACATTCCACGATAGCGCTATAAACATTGAGGCCAACCTTATGGTTTCAGGCCATACTCACAGGGGGCAATTTTGGCCACTGAATTATATTACTGAAATTATGTACAAAAAATTTCATTACGGACTGAATAAAAAACAAAATCTAACCGCTATCACCACAAGTGGCGTAGGTACCTCCGGTCCACCAATAAGACTTTTCAATACTCCAGAATTAGTTGTGATCCGCTTCACTAATAAGTAATTCTACTGAGGAGCACTCTCAAGAACTGGGTCGGGTGTAGGCTCAGAGGTTGGTGCAGGTTCAGGAACTGGTTCTGGCGTTAACTCTGGAGCTGGATCAGGAAGCGGGGCTGGTTCTGGCTCTACAGGAGGTGGCGTAGGTTCTGGTGTTAACTCTGGAGTAGGCTCTGATGTTGGCTCCAAAATAGGATCAACCGGATCAGGTGTTGGAATTGGCTCTGGTGTTAGGTCAGTTGGGGTAATTTCTAAACCTTCAATAAGACTTTCAAATAGTGTTGGGTCTTTCACAGCAAGAGCTGTCCATGAGAAGCGAATATCTCGTGGAGCCTTTTTATTTAATAGTATAGTAAACCCAGTTTGATTATTATTGACCACAATTGATTGTACCCCCTCGCCAAATAAAGCATCTGCCACCACATCATCTATCGTGTCATCTGTCTTAAATGTCATACTTGTATTTACTACAGGTTCAAGAGCATATGGTTGATTAAACTTCACTTCTACTCTACGATCACCCTTTTTAATAAGAGCGAAACCAGCCGTGTCTTTGTTGAATAATGGCGGTACGATCAGCTCTATCCCAGCACCAAATGTCACCAAACCATCAAAGTTGGTCTGATTGTTGAAGAATGAAAGTCCACTAAATGTTGATTGACCAGAGTACATACCATCACCTGTGACCGCCAAAGTAGTAGTGGCCACAGAATTTAAGGCAGTGAAGGAATTAGCGGCGAGTAATGACTCGATAGATCCGACTCTCTCCCCGAGTGTAAGTAGAATATCATTCGTGGAAGTAGTACCGGCAGTAAGGCCGGCGATAATTCCTTGTAGCTCTGTGATACTAGATTGTGCATTAGTCAGCGAATTATTTAATGCTTGAACTGCTGCCGCAGTGAGCGTCAGCACTTCCTGGCCTTCACTCAAGAGTGAGATCTGATTGGCAATTGCTTCAATGCCACGGATTGAATTTGCTTCGATACTATCAGCCTTGAGTGTACCTGCGAATGTCGCGTTGCCCATGCTATCGATAGTAACCGTAGGGGTTGTCGCAGAAGTTGTTCCGTCAGCATTTGTTGTTTGACTGCCAACTGTGAACTTGCCACCTGCTCCAAGTACTAACGCGATATTTGATTCCCCTGCACTAATAGTGTTTGTTGAAACATTGTTTGCAGTCAATGTTGGTGTAATAATTTCAAGTCCAGCAACAAGACGATCAGTTAATACTTGTGATAGGTTAACCGAGTTTTCAATCTGACTGAGTTGGTCCAAAGAGTGAATAAGAAGTTGTTTACCAGTAGAAATTGATGGATCGGCAGTGGTGTCCCCGTTAAAATCAGTTGCCTTAATAAAGGTGCTAATCGTTCCTTCTATTCCAGTGAATCCTTCCAGAGCTTGTCCAATCACAGTTCCAGCTTTTGTAGCCTTCATAGCAAAACCTGGAATTGTATCTGAACTAGTAAGATAGTCTCCTGGCGCAATTTCACCATTTTCAGTTGTAACTTTGACCGGTATACGACCAGAGAGAGCGACAGGGTACATCTTGTCAGGATCATATTGGTTATTACCAACTCCCAAAGTCAGCCCTGGCTTAGTACTTATTACTCCTATTACTTTCGGTCTCTGGTTTGGAATAGCTCGCTTTATATATTCTGGATACTCTACATCTATCATTACTACCTCACCTGGAACTAGAGTTGTATCTTTTGATGGGTATGTTTCAGCCAAGTCGACATTCTGGACTGTAGTAGTGTCAGCGTGGATGGTCCCTCTATCATAACTAGCTGAACAATTTCCTCCATTACCGACACACAAAAATCCATCACTAATTATTAGTGCTGATCCTGCAGAAGGGATAGTAATCCCCCCACCACTTGCGACAATTAACCTATCAGCACCGCCGGTAGTAATGCTGACAGAATTGCTTCCGGATGAATATACCCCCGTATCTGTATCTCCATTAAAGAATAGGGCGGGAGCACCTACACTCCCTACAGGAATTCCAAGACTGCCGCCAGTGATCGCAAGATTTCTATTTGCAAGGGTGATCGCACCATCACTGAAGTATGTTGTACCGTTTCCGGTAACGATACCGTCAATAAAATATCCACGGCCGTAGCGGTTGGCAAGTGGTTCTGAAAGATTAATACCGCCGATCTCTGGTACATGGACTTCCACAACGGAAGCGCCGTTGTCCCATGTCAGGGCCGGCGTTATCGTGAGTGTGTTCGTTGCAATTGCAGTAATTTTGGCGTAACAAACAGTTGTAGTGCCAGAACAAGTGTTTGCACCAGTCGGATCGACTTTGACATAGTTACCCACATTGAAGTTTGTAGCACTTGTTAAGATAAGTGTGGTTGAAGTC
>JBBUBB010000091.1:1456-8735 GCA_038058445.1 Patescibacteria group bacterium | reverse complement strand
CATAGGTAGAAAATTTATATCCCTTGGTCCAATCGAATTTCTCAACAGCCTTAAATAGACCAATATTCCCCTCTTGAATTAGATCAAGAAGTGTTAAATCTGCAGTACGATTAGCATATTTCTTGGCGATAGAGACAACTAGACGCAGGTTTGCTCTAGCAAGAAGATTTTTGGCTTCCAGGTCTCCAGCCGCAATCCGCCGTGCAAAGTCCTTCTCTTGAGCGGCATTGATGAGGGCATACTGACCAATATCTTTGAGATACATTTGGACCGAACTAAATGAGTGACTATCTTTAACATATTTTGATAAGTCTTCTGTGTGGTCTACATCGAGCAGGTTCCCCCCCTCGAGCACATCAATACCAGCAACAGAGAACTTTTCATAGATATCATCGAGGAAGGATAGGTTATTTTCGATGTCTGGGAACATCTTCAGAATCTCGTCATAGGTAATAAATCCGCGCTTTTTACCCTTGGCTAAGAGTTCCTGGGCTTTAACTTCCATTTCTTGTAAGCGCTTAGCGGTATTTATTTCTCGACGAGGGCTCGAGCCAGCGTGACGGATAGTGATTGGCTTTGGTTTTTGTTTGGGAGTCGTCGACTTCTTTACGGTTTTCTTTCCGCCTCCGCCAGAACGGGCGGATGGCGGATGTTTTTTACTTTTTTTCTGTGGTGCCTTGGCAACAGGAGATTTTTTTTGAGTACTTTTTTTAGTTACTCTTTTTTTAGTTTTTTTTCCGCCGGCTGGCGGAGTTTTTTTACTACTTTTTTTCTTTTGTGTTTTTTTATTTGGCATAATTCTTTCTCATCTTGTACAAAAAACCTTGCTTTGTCAACCTCCCCGCCTAATTTGGTGGAGAGGAATGACGACGCTTGGTGATCTCGTCTAATACATTTGAAAGCCTAGAAACCTCATCGTCATTGTTTAGTCTTTCTGCTTCTCTCAACTGCTTTGCATATCCTAATCGAGCATTAGATAGAAAGTCTTGTGTAACTTTTTCGACCAACTCCTTAGCCACAAGAACATGTTTGTCAGTACTTAAATCTCCATAATCTTTCTCAACAACAATTAGGGCACGCTGTAGTCGATCTTCTTCTATCGGCGGTGTTGAGAAAATCATATCTCCAGCTGAAAGCGTGTTTAGGGCTTCAGCATGTTTCTCTATTTCCTCAGAGCCAAAATGTTGCCTTAGTGCCGTCAATCTTTCATAAGGGGTGCTCTCTAGTGATTGTTTAGTTTGAACTTCTACTTGTTTAGTTGCAACTAAAGAAACTTTCTTTAGTTCCTCTGAGATAACTTCCTCACTCATACCAATTTCTTCAGAAATCTTTTTGATATAAAGAGTTCTCTCCATAGGTGAAGCGACGCGAGCTAGAAATGGGAATAGCTTTTCTTTAATAGTCTTGACGAAGACATGAGGAGAAAGTGACTGTGATTTAATGAGAGCTAAGTGGTGTTCAATAAAATGTTTACTTTCCTTAAGTCTTTCTTTCCAATCATCAGCGCCTCGTTCTTTGATGTAATCTGCTGGGTCAACCCCTTCTGGGAGCACAACAACTTTTGGGTTCATCCCTAGAGACAGTGCGACCAAGGCCGCTCGGTCCATGGCTTTTTGCCCGGCCTCGTCTCCATCAAATGCCAAGAATAGGTTGCTAGTGAGTCTTGAAAGAACTGAGAGGTTTGAAAACGGATCTGTAGCTGCATCTTCTGATACTGCCGTGCCAGATGAAGCAACAGTATTTCGAAAACCAGCTTGGTGGGAAATGATTAAATCCATCTGTCCTTCAACCAAAATTGCAAAGTTATGCTTCTTTATGTGTGCCTTAGCCTTATCAAAGCCAAAAAGATTTTTCGATTTTTGAAAGACTTCTGTCTCTGGGGAGTTTAGGTACTTAGGAACATTATATTCATCATCCCTAAGCGCATTCTCCGAATGCGCCGGGCGAACATCTGCATCAGCAGATGTTTTAGCCGGGAAGCTTCTCCCCGAAAAACCAACTACCCGCCCACTGCTATCAGTGAGAGGGAACATTATTCGTTTACGAAAGCGATCGTATACCTTATTTTCAGCTTTTTTGATTAGCCCAGCTCGAGTAGCAAGGGCCCTTTCAGCCTCATTTTTACAGGTGCTTTCAATAGTGCGCCACTCATCTGGCACATATCCTATACGAAATAGATCAATAGTTTCTTTCGTTATTCCCCTGCCTTCTAAATACGTGAGAGCAGGCCCAGACTTTTCAAGGAGATTTTGATAGACGAGAGTAGCTTTTTCGAGAATTTCGTATACTCCATCAGTATCAGTGGCGCCAATATTTCCAGTCAGCTCTACCCCAGCCCTATCGGCCAAGAGTTTAAGTGCTCCTTTTTTGTCTAGCCCTTCAAACTGCTCAACAAAAGTAAAAATATCACCCTTAGCCCCACAGCCGAAACAATAATAAAGACCCCTATCTGGCGAAACATAAAACGAAGGAGTCCGTTCATTATGAAACGGACACTTCGCCTTGTACTGAGCACCGTTTTGGGTCAGAGTAATATAGGAAGACAGTACTTCAGTAATAGGCAATCGATCTTTAATAGTCTCGAATACCGTTTTCATTGTGTTTTATTCCTCGTGATTTCTTATGTCGTTCACTCGAAGCACCACACGATCTTTAAATCCAGTACCTGCTGGTATTAATCGGCCAACGGTAACATTTTCTTTAAGTCCTCTAAGAGTATCAGTCCCGCCTTTGATTGCGTTGTTAATAAGCACACGATTTGTGTTTTGGAATGAGGCTGCTGAAATCCAACTCTTAGCAAATAGCGCTGTTTGAGTAATACCTAAAATAATAAGATCAGCCTTAGCTTCGCGGACATCCATATCTCGCATTTTTGCATTCTCTTCAATCAAATCTGTGACTTCCACAACATCCCCAATAGAGAAAGCTGTATCTCCAGCATCTTTAATTTTACGACGAGAAAACATCTGCCTAACAATAATTTCCAAATGTTTTCGAGCAATGAGAGCGCCTTGCAATTCATACACCTTGGAAATTTCACGAATGATATAGTCTTCAGCCATTTCTCTACTTCCAAATTCATATACTTCTTCAATATTGGCAGAGCCATCAGTGAGAAGTTCACCACCGGCGACTTCTTGACCTACTTTAACGATAGCGACGCGTCTTGGATTTAGAACATATTCAACACTTTCTTTCTTGGCCGTCTTGTCACTAGAGAGAACCACGATAATCTTTTCTCCTTCGCCTTGTCTGATTTCAGAAACCGTACCAGCATACTTATTAACTAGAGCAGGATTTTTAATTGTTCGACATTCAAAAATTTCTTCAACACGCGGTAGCCCAGCGGTAATATCAACACTCGCCACTCCACCAGCGTGGAAGGTACGAAGAGTTAGCTGGGTACCAGGCTCACCGATTGCTTGAGCGGCCACAATTCCTACAGCCTCACCTTTTTCAATCATATGCCCACGGCCAAGATCGAGCCCGTAACACATTCGACAAATACCATATACTGTCTTACAAGTCATTGGAGTACGCACAAATACTTCTGTTACCCCCTTTTGTTCTACTGTCGTAGCATCGTCTTTTGAAACCAAGTGTCCTTTCTTAAAGAGTGTTGTGCCATCTGGAAGTTCGATATCTTTTGCAAGAATTCTCCCACGGATTGTCTTAGCAAGTGGTATTTCAAGACCAGAAATAACCTCTTTGACAACACGCTTTGAAAGCTTGGTTCCACAATCGTCTTCAGTGATGATGACATCCTGTGCCACATCTACTAGTCGTCGGGTTAGATACCCTGCACGAGCAGTGTTAAGAGCAGTGTCAGCCAAACCTTTACGAGAACCGTGGGTAGTAATGAAGTACTCAATTGGAGAAAGCCCTTCCTTATAAGACGGAATAATCGGGAAATCAATTGTTCGGCCGACGGTATTTTGAATCATTCCTTTCATACCAGCCATCTGAGTGACATTACTCATCGAACCTCGAGCTCCAGAGGTGATCATGTCATATACACTACTATGCTTCTCAACAGTATTTACAAGAGCTTTTTCGATTTCACTTTTAGCTTTGTTCCAAACTTCAATAACTTTTTGGAATCGCTCTTCTTCGGAGAGAAGTCCGTCATCAAATTGTGCCTTAATAGCAGCCTCCATTGCTCTGTGGGTTGCAATGATTGCAGGCTTTTCTTTTGGCACGATCACATTGTCAATACTCCATGTAGTCCCACTCTTAGTAGCATATTTGTATCCGAAGTTCTTGATGCGATCAAGCACTGGAGCAATAGCGGGAATACCAAAGTCTGAAATCATAGTGTCTACAATAGCAATAATCTTTTTGGATGTGATTTCATCGTTAGTGTAAGGGAACTCTGCTGGCAGGATTGCATTGAAAAGAAGTCTACCAGCAGTAGTTTCAAATGGTTTCCTCTCAAAAACAGAGTACTTAGGAGTATTTGTTCCAAGTACATGAATTTTTGCTCGATAAGAAAGTACCCCTAAATCATGGGCCATTAAAGCTTCGTTTGGACTTGAGAAGTACATGCCTTCTCCTTTTTCTCCTTCAACAATAGAAGTCATCCAGAAACAACCAAGCACAATATCTAGCATTTTTGACGAAACAATTGGATCGCCATTTTGAGGTTTAAGTAGATTTTTATCTGCCGCTACTAGAGTCTTAGCTTCATGTTGGGCCTGATCAGAAAGAGGTAGATAAACTCCCATCTGGTCACCATCGAAGTCAGCGTTAAACGCCGGACAGACAAGTGGGTGCACTTGGATAGCATTTCCTTCAATAAGAACTGGCATGAAGGCTTGAATACCTAAGCGATGAAGAGTTGGCGCACGGTTAAGCATCACATACTTACCGGTAATAACTTGTTCGAGAATAGCCCAAACCTCTGGAATACCGTCTTCAATCAATTTGTTGGCACCACGAATGTTAAATGCAAGTTCGCCTGCAATAATTTTAGAAATTACAAACGGCTTAAAGAGTTCAAGAGCCATGTGTTTTGGAAGTCCACATTGGTTAAGGCGTAAGTTTGGACCAACAACGATAACTGATCGTCCAGAATAGTCCACACGCTTACCAAGAAGGTTTTGTCGGAAGAGACCTTGTTTACTCTTTAGGTTATCAGATAGAGATTTGAGCGCGCGGCGTTGTGCCTGACTCATGGCTGGAGAGTCTTGACCTGCAATAGAGTTGTCTATAAGAGCATCAACAGCTTCTTGTAAGATACGCTTTTCATTTCGGAGAATAACATCTGGCGCTCCGATTTCTTTGAGTTTTCGAAGACGATTGTTGCGGTTAATAACTCGGCGATAGAGATCGTTGATATCTGAGGTTGCGTGTCGGCCACCTTCAAGAGCCACCATTGGACGAAGCGCTGGTGGAATAACTGGAATACGAGTAAGAAACATCCATTCAGGACGAATCTCAGCATAGAGCATCGCGCGGATAAGGGATAGACGCTTGTTAAGCTTCTCTCTTTCAGCTGCTCCTGCTTTTTCCAGAGACTTCTCAGTTTTAGCTTTAATTTTTTCTAAGTTTATATCTTTAAATAATTGGAAAACTGCTTCAGCCCCAATACCAGCTTCAAAGGCACTACCGTATTTGAGTGAGTAGTGATGGTAAGCAATTTCGCTTAACACCTTACCCGTACGAATTTCGGCAATTTCTTTCTTAGTGTTTAGAAGTAGAGTCTTGAGTTTTTCACGAGTCTCTTCATCAGAAGCATTTTTAAGTTTGTTTTTAAATTCAGTATCAAGATCAACAACGATACGGTCTCGTTCATCTTCATGTACAGAGACAATAATATAACCAGCAAAGTAGATAACCTTTTCGAGTTCCGTAAGTGGAATACCGAGGAGAATACTCATACGAGATGGGACACCACGCAGGAACCAAATATGCGCAACTGGTGAAGAGAGGTCAATGTGTCCCATTCGGTCACGACGAACAATCGATTGAGTGATTTCAACACCACACTTTTCACAGATAATGCCCGCATATCTTATGCGCTTATATTTTCCACAGTAACATTCATAGTCTTTTTCAGGACCAAATATGCGTTCATCAAAGAGTCCTCCTCTTTCAGAGCGACCAGTACGATAGTTAATAGTTTCTGGCTTGGTGACTTCACCATAGCTCCACTCCAAAATCTTCTCGGGAGAAGCCAGCTTCAGAACAATGCTATCAAAATGTGTTGTATCTAATGTTTTCATATGTAGATTCTGATTATTATTTAAGCTTGTACTTCTTCCGCTTGTGCTTCGACCACTTTCTTAGGACTATTGCTTCGAAGATCTACATCGAGAGAGAGCCCACGCAAGTAGTTGAGCATCACCGAGAATGAGGCTGGAGCATTTGGCTCAAGTATTTTCTCGCCCTTGATAATCGAGCCGAATGTCGCGGCACGCCCACGAATGTCGTCACTCTTTATGGTCAACATTTCACGCAAGATGTGTGAAGCGCCATAACCTTCAAGTGCCCAGACCTCCATTTCTCCGAAACGCTGTCCTCCAGACTGCGCCTTACCTCCGAGAGGTTGTTGGGTAATGAGAGAGTACGGACCGATAGAACGCATGTGGATCTTGTCTTCTACCATGTGGTGAAGTTTCAAAATGTACATATACCCAACGGCAATATCTTGTTCAAATTTTTCTCCAGAGCGTCCATCGTATAGTGGTACTCTACCTGTTTCTGGGAAGCCTGCTTCCTTGAGTTCAGCCTTAATTTCAGCATCTGTCGCTCCACAAAACGGAGGCACGATGGCTTGATAACCGAGTGTGTGAGCCGCCATACCTAAGTGAAGCTCAAGAATTTGTCCAAGATTCATACGAGATGGCACACCAAGTGGTGTCAAAACGACATCTACTGGAGTACCGTCTGCCATGTATGGCATATCTTCTTCTGGAAGCACTACTGAAATAACTCCTTTGTTTCCGTGTCGGCCAGCGAGCTTATCTCCAACAGAAATATTTCGGAGCTGCGCTACTTCAATAACAATCTTCTTAATAACTCCACTTTCTAGATTGTGGCCTTGGTCACGAGAGAATATTTTGACTCGAATAATACGCCCTCGTTTTCCGTGATCCATCTTCAGTGATGTATCTTTCACATCTCGAGCTTTTTCCGCAAAGATACTTCGGAGCAATCGCTCTTCTGGAGTAAGTTCGGTCTCTCCTTTTGGAGTAATTTTCCCAACTAGTAGGTCTCCTTCTTTGACTTCTGCACCAACTCGAATAATACCGTCTTCATCAAGATCCTTGAGACGAGC
>JBBUBB010000091.1:0-1446 GCA_038058445.1 Patescibacteria group bacterium | reverse complement strand
ATATCTCGAGTCGTCACTTCGGGCCCTAGCTTGGTATCACGAACGACGGCAGTGAACTCAGCTATGTAAATAGAAGTGAACTTTGAATCTTTAATAAGTCTTTCTGAAAGAATAATCGCATCCTCGTAGTTAGCCCCATTCCAAGACATGAAAGCAACGCGCATGTTTTGTCCGAGCGCAATCTGGCCGTTGTCAGTAGTTGAACAGTCAGCTAGCAGATCCCCTTTCTTCACTTTCTGCCCTATTGAAACAACTGGTCTCTGGTGGAAAGCATTGAAGTTATTTGTTCTTTGGAAATTAACGAGTTTATATGTGTGATCTTTGCCACTCTTGGTACTCTTCACTACAACTCTTGAGGCGTCTAGTGCCACAACCTCTCCTGCTTCTTCGGCCATAACTAGACGACCTGAGTATGGAGCCGCACTGGATTCAATACCGGTAGCTACGAGTGGAGCTTCTGGGCGAATAACTGGAACTGCTTGCTTTTGCATGTTGCTTCCCATTAGTGCTCGGTTAGCTTCATTGTGTTCGAAGAATGGAATCATTGAAGTTGGAAGCGAAAAAGCTTGATTGGTGGCAACATCGATGAAGTCTACTTGCGCCTTTGGAACAATGCCTGGAGCAGTACGAATACGAGCCTCTACTTGATCAGGCAAGTGTCCATCTTTGTCGTATTTTGTAGCCGCGTGGGCAATGGTGTATTTTTCTTCTTCTAGGGCATTAAGATAAACAATCTCATCAGTTATTTTGCCATTTTTGACTTTGACATAAGGAGTTTCAATAATACCAAACTCATTTATTTTGGCGTAAATTGCCAAGCGCAAAATAAGACCAATGTTTGGGCCTTCTGGTGTATGGATCGGACAAACCCTTCCGTAGTGAGAAGTATGTACATCACGGACTTCCAAAGTCGCGCGTTCACGAGTGAGGCCTCCGGGACCTAAGGCAGAGACGGTACGCAAGAGCTCAATTTCAGCCAAGACATTTTCTTGATCCATGAATTGAGAAAGCTGGTTGGTAGTGAAAAATTCCTTGATGCGAGCTTGCAGTGGTCGTTGGTTAACTACTTGGATAGGCAAAGCGTTGGCAGCATCAATAGTACTCATTCGATCTTGAACATTACGCTTAATCTGAGTCATGCCCATGAAAAGTTTTTGCTGAAGAAGTTCACCAACAAAACGCACGCGTCTAGAGCCAAGGTGGTCAATGTCATCCGGCTTAGATCCTGGTGTAGTGTTAAGCATAATGACATGCTTCACAATCTCAACTATATCTCCAGCAGAGAGTGTCTTGCGGGTCATTTCTTTGTCACTCATTTCAAGTTCAAAGCGTTTGTTGAAACGAAATCTTCCAACAGCTGAAAGATCATAACGCTCTTCCCCAAAGAGGTTGTTTATAAAGTCCTTGGCGTTGTCAGCAGTAGCCAAGTCACCATCACGAAGTTTT
>JBBUBB010000090.1:0-12471 GCA_038058445.1 Patescibacteria group bacterium | reverse complement strand
GTGATGTGGCGCAGTTTGCATACCAAAGTCCGTCTTGGAAAAATTTAAAGTTAATAACTTGTTATCTAACAGAGCAACACCGCCAAGATGATGCTGGGCTTCTTTCTTTACTTTCCGCTATTCGAAGTAACTCTTTGGAAGACTTTCACCATGAAGAATTACAGTCTCGAACAAATAGTAAGAAAAAGGTGACAGATGCTACTACACAACTTTTTACCAAAAATGTTGCAGTAGATTCATTAAATGAAGAAAAGCTATCTAGCCTTATTGGTAAAGAAGAAGTTTTCACCATGGATTCCAAGGGGCGAGCCGCATTAGTTGAAGGCTTAAAAAAAGGGTGTCTATCTCCAGAGACACTGAGGCTCAAAAAAGATGCCGTAGTTATGTGTACCAAAAATAACTTACAAGCTGGGTTTGCTAATGGGACACTCGGCACGGTAGTAGACTTTGAAAGAGGTACTAGGTATCCAATTATCAAAACTCATAATGGACAACGGATTACTATTCCAAACATGGAATGGGTGGTTGAGGAAGATGGTAAGGTCAAGGCAAGGATTTCACAAATACCACTACGCCTAGCTTGGGCCATCACAGTCCATAAAAGCCAAGGTATGAGTCTCGATGCGGCCAGTATGGATCTCTCTGATGTCTTTGAGTATGGACAAGGTTATGTCGCACTTTCAAGAGTGCGCACATTTGCCGGCATCACATTGCGAGGATATAACCAACGTGCCCTAGAAGTTCACCCAGAAGTTTTGACAACAGATAGGTTCTTTCGTGATGCTTCAGCCAAAGCTGAAGGATCTTTTGAATCTCTGGACAGTAAAGATCTTGAAGTCATGCATGGCAATATGATCAAAGCTTTTGGCGGATCTTTAACACCACAAAAAGCTGGGCCAAAACTGACAACATCAGAGAAAACACTTTCCCTTGTTCAAGAAGGTCTTTCTATTAGTGAAATAGCCAAAGCTAGAGATCTAACAGAGAGTACTATTATTGATCACTTAGTGTCGCTACAGGCGACTGACAAACTCCTTTATGATCAGGTACATGGATTATGTTCTAAACGAATTCTCGATGGTCTGCCAGAGATTATTAAGGCCTTTGATAAAAAGGGTAGTGACAAACTCTCTCCAGCCTGGCGAGCTTTGGGAGAGCGTTACAGTTTTGATGAACTCAAATTGGCCAAGGTCTTACTTCTACTCTCGTAACAACTTACTCCAGTATTCGTCATATAATGTATGAATATGAAAACAAATAACAATGTTCTAGTTGCAAGCATCGCCATTGTCGTTTTTTTAATCGCTGGCTACTTTTTATTTAAGAAGCCTAAAGTCGTAGTCCCTGTGGTGGTACCAGATGATAGTCAAAATGTCATTTCGGGAAATTCTGTTTTTGTTGATCAGGAAAAAACTCTGACTTTTTCTTATCCCAAAGAGCTGTCACTTGATGACATTAGTCAAAGTAAGCAAGACTGGCGAACAAATACGCAAGATGCCGGTACTCTAATTGCTAGGGTGACTATTCCAAAAGGATCTCAACCACAAACTAACTTAAGTGATTCAAGGTTTAGCGTAGGAGTCAGTAATGACGCCAAGGCTGCTAAAAATTGTTTAATAGCGACCAACGGAGAACAATCGCAAGGCAATGAAACCATAAATAGGATATTGTATTTTAAGTTTATATTAGGTGATGCAGGCGCTGGGAACTTTTACGATACGACAAGTTATCGTACTCTTTATAACGGTAAGTGTTATGCCGTCGAATACACTATTCATTCCACCAATATCGGGGTTTATGATCCTAGTCAGGGTGTAAAAGAATTTGATAAACAAAAAGTGACTGCAGTACTTGAGGCTATGGCACATAGTTTCGTATTTTTGAAACCTGACATTGTTTCTCCTGCTACAAAAGAAGTAGTAGTAAAGCCACTGGAAGTTCTAGAGGATAGCCGTTGTCCTATTTATGCTAAATGTATCTGGATGGGTACGGTTAAGCTCAGGGTAAAAGTCACAAACAAAGCTGGTGTTTCAGCAGAGGGGATTGTGACTCTTGGCGAGCCAAAAACAATAGCTGGAGTAGTTGTGACTCTAACTGAGGTAATGCCGGCTAAAACAGACAAGGTGCTTATTTTATCTGACTACAAATTTACTTTTTCTACTAAGTAAGTAGTTTTTGGTATAATGAAAGCATGAAGAATGCAATTATTATTCATGGAATTCTTGATGACGTCGAGGAGATAGACTTAATTAAGACACCACTCTCAACTACTCATTGGTTCCCTTGGCTTAAACAGAAACTAGTGGGATTAAATATAGAAACTCATACCCCGGATTTTCCAGATCCATTCGACCCAATCTATGAAAAATGGAAAGAAATTTTTGAGCAACTTGATATTACTCCAGATACTATTCTAGTTGGTCACAGTTGTGGAGGTGGATTTTTAGTTCGTTGGTTGTCCGAAAACAAAATTATAGTCGGCAAGGTTGCACTTGTTGCTCCTTGGTCTGATCCAAATAAATTATTAAGTACAGGTTTTTTCAATTTTGTAATTGACCCTGGCCTAGTAAGCCGGACTGCTGGTTTAATAGTAATGTACTCACTCGATGACCAAGAGGAGATTATAAAAACTGTCGATGAGTTAAAAGCAGTTTTGCCGCAAGCAACATTCAAAGAATTTTCTGATAAAGGCCACTTTACAGAAGAAGATATGGGGACAAAAGAATTTCCAGAACTTCTTGAAGTACTCGGGCTCTGAAAGATTTTTAGCCAAATTGCGTATATAATATGAAGTGTATATGGAAAAAGAGTATGAAGGCCTTACTGATAAGGAGTTGGTTGCTATTGTTCTTTCAAATAAGGATGCTTTTTCCGCTATAATTACGAGGTATGAAGCCCCGCTTCGGCGCTATATCGCTAGGCTTGGAGTTCGAGATCATCGTGATGTAGAGGATATCCTTCAAAACAGTTTCATCAAGGTCTACCGGTATTTGAGGAGTTTTAATGACACATTTGCATTTTCGTCATGGATCTACCGCATCGTGCACAATGAAACATATGATTTTTTTAGAATGAAGAAACGCCGGCCAGAGGTCACGCTGGACGAGGATTCAGGTCAACAATTTTTAAATATTGAGTCACACGATGATCAAGAACAGATTTTTGATAAGGAGATTGATGCCAAGATACTAAATGACGCTCTGCAAAATCTTGATAAAAAATATCGAGATGTACTACTTCTTAGGTTTGGAGAAGACAAAGATTACAGGCAAATCTCTGATATTCTTCAAATACCAGAAGGGTCGGTCGCTACCCTAATTCATAGGGGGAAGAAGGCGCTTAAAGCGGCCTTAACAAAGAAATAAATTTATGGAACAAAATCCAAACACAATTTCAGAAAGAGTAATTAGGAAAATAGAGGAAGACAATGTTGCCCCTCTAGGCAAATGGCGTTTTGTTCTTAAAAATAATACTTTTTGGGTGCTATGGGGGCTCTCAGTGCTCATCGGTGCGTGTGCGATAGCTGCTACAATTTTTGTCTTTATTAATGCTGGATGGCGTTACCAACAGATAACTCATGATTCTTTATCGCAGTTCTTCTTCGATATGATACCGCTATTTTGGATTGTTTCTTTTGGCTTGATGGTCTTCCTTGGCTATTACAATGTCCGCCATACTTCTAGAGGCTATCGATTTTCGTTCTTTCTTGTAGTCATTGCCAGTGTGGTAGCTAGTATTGTTGGGGGAACTATTCTATATGCTATCGGCATCGGTAAGGATATAGATGATTTCAGATATCCAATACCATTTGCAGACCCAATTACAATTATCGAGGAAAATAGATGGAACAATGCTGGCCGTGGACTCTTTTCAGGCATAGTTAAATCTTTTGATAATAATAGCCAGTCCCTCACACTTATACTCACTAGTGGAGAAGAAAAAGTGTTCTTTACTGGTGAGCTTGGAGACATGGATATCCCAGAGCTTCTACTGGGTGCCCACATTCGAATTATTGGGGGTTATGATGCTGATTTAACCCTCACCGTTGCCTGTGTGGTCTTACCCTGGGAAACACCGGGCGTCCCCTATAACCCCCGTCAGATACACTTGCCCAGAGAGCTAGAAAATGAAAGAAAAGAAGATACAGATCGTACTAGTACATGTAAGGACATCAAGCCTTACCAAAAATATAAGGAAGCCTTTAGTAATTGAAAACCTCTCTAATACCTCCAAAAATCACCCATTCTCATATAGTGGGTGATTTTTGTTGAAAGAAAGTTGATGATGAGGCGTACTAATAGGTGTACCCAATAAAATGGGGATATACATTATTAATCATTTAAATACATATTTTAATAAATGAAAAAACGCATCGTTGCTGGTATTGTTCTCCCAATTGCCTTTTTCACTTCTTACAGTAGTTCTGTTTTAGCAGCCGAATTACCACTTAATGCGCCAACAACTGAATATGCTGTCAAAATGAGTAGAAGGGCAATCAGAAATGATACGAAACGGCTAAAGGAAAACAAAATTGCTCTTAGAGAAGCCTTAAAAGTAATGGACGAAAAATCTATTGGTGGGACAATTGCTGAGGTTGACATATATAAGAAAAAACTTAGGTCAGATACTTTAGCGCTTAGAAGGATAAATAAAATTACTAGAAATTGACATAAAAGTTTAATTACATAAAATTAGAAGCGTATGAAGCGTTTTCTATTCAAACATACATTTGTTACATTACTCATAACAGCTCTTGCTGGGGTTGTGGTTACTTTAGGTGTACTGGGGGTGCTTTTTTGGCGCTATCAGCCAAGAGTTCTTTCATATCTCAATGCTAGAGTGCCAATTGCCCCAACAGCATTATTGCCCGACGTAAAGACTCCTGCGTCTGCTCTAGGAATATTTCCGGAAAGAGAAAAAACAGCTTCAGACTTAACTATTACTCAAGTCGTTGAAAAAGCAAATAAAAGTGTAGTCTCAATAGAGGTCTATCAACAAGTTCCGGTATACGAGAATACTCCGACAGCCTTAAATTTCAATGATTTCTTTTCTAACTTTTTTATAGCTCCGCAAACTCGTAGGCAAATAGGTACGGAGGAGAAAAAAGTCGGAGGTGGGACTGGATTTTTTGTAACATCAAATGGGATGCTTGTGACCAACCGTCATGTCGTGGGCTTTCAAGGAGCGACATTTAAAATAGTTACAAGTGCTGGCAAGAAATATACGGCAACACTTTTGGCTTCTGACCCCGTAATGGATGTGGCAATACTAAAGGTTTCTGGTGGATCATTTACCCCTCTTTCTTTCGCAGATAGCTCACGCCTACAGCTCGGGCAAAGTGTTATTGCAATTGGGTTTGCCTTAGGGCAATTCAACAACTCTATCTCTTCAGGGATTATTTCAGGTCTGGGACGCTCAGTGGTCGCTGGCAACGGCCAAGGTCAAAATGAACTGCTTGATAGTCTCATTCAGACTGATGCTGCCATAAACCCAGGGAACTCAGGTGGCCCATTACTGAACCTCAAAGGTGAAGTGGTGGGCGTCAATGTGGCTATAGCTCAGGGTTCACAGAGTGTGGGATTTGCGCTTCCTGCAAATATGGTCAGTAAAATCGTAGACTCAGTTCGCGCCACAGGTAGCATCACCAGACCATACTTGGGGGTTAATTATGTTCAGGTTACACCACTAGTAAAACAACAAAATAATTTAACTGTCGACTATGGTATCTTGGTAATAAAATCAAGTAGCGGGGAAGGCTTTGCTGTTATTCCAAATTCACCAGCACAAAAAGCTGGGATACTTGAAAATGATGTCATCCTTTCCATCGATGGTGTCGAGCTTACTAGTGATACTAGTTTTATTAATATTATTCGTCAGAAAAAAGTTGGTCAGAAAGTTTCACTTTTAGTTTTAAGAAATGGGGGACAAATAACTTTAACTGCAACGCTTGAAGCAGCTAAATAACTTCCAGAATTGACATATTTTTAGTTTTATTTTCTATTTAAAAACCACTTGCATCTAGAAAAAGATGGGAGTATATTGAAAGTCCCAATAGCTGATCGTCTGCAAAGATGTGAAGCCATCATGGCAAAGAGGCCTTAAAAACCTCCAAACCTGAGAAGGGTAAATTTAAGGAGTCTGACGGAAACAAAACTCGAAAGACATTTTCTTGAAATAATGTAGCAATACGGAATTTTAGGATTTAAACTTGGATTTAGCATCGGATCGGTTGGAAGTGCTTCGTGCTAACCACTAAATCCCCTCAAAAGGACGAACGGATAGTATCGAAACACTCCACCTCTGATGAACACCAAATGTTCTTTCTTTTTAAACAAATTCTTTCAACTGGAAGATTATCATAAGCGTAAATGCGATTTACAAAGGCCCCTTCAACAGAAGGGGCCTTATCACTTTTTGGTAAACCATTACACGAAAACATAAAATCCCCATATCGGGGATTTTATGTTTGTGGACTCCAGTATATCATTTTGGAACGCCTTTACGCTAGAAGCCCTACAACTGATGGAGATTTTGAAGGGCTCTGAAAAAGCTGGATATTCTAGCGATTTCACTACTGGATAGGATTCATACCTTATTAGAGATTATTAGCGATTATGTATAACGAGCGGTACGAAGACATAGGGAAACCAGAAATAACTCGTAGAATAGACATTTTCGATTATGTCAGGACTTTTGTGCGCGAACTAGAGCAACTTGAGAATAGTCCAAGGATAAGATTTAACAACGAATTTGATCTCGAGAGGGTAAAGGGATTAATGAACATACCCAAAAATACTACTTTCAAATCACTTAATGATATGCGAAGTGGCCAACCTTTTTGGAGGTATCAAGAGGTAGATTATGTTCTTTCTAACTTGGGGAAAGGTAGAGGAGCTCTATTTTACTTTCTTTGCACTAGGTGCAATCTAAGGGTCAAATACCTTTATTTTTACACAGAACTTGAACCTCCTCTTTGTCGAAAATGCTGTCAGTTACCTTATAGACCAACGAGTTATAGAGAAAGAAAAGCGAATAAATTTATTGTATAATGGTAGGTAATGAATTTCACGGAAGGGCAAATCTACATATTAATCAAGGATTCCATAACCTTTCTTCTTACAGCAGCTGGAATACTTTTGGCTAGTCGGGGCCTTTCAACTTGGAGAGAGCAAATGAAGGGAACGAAGGAGTTTGACGCTTCCTATAATCTTAACTACGCGGTATTAAAACTAAGAGATGCAATAAGGCATGTCAGAAATCCTGCCATTTGGAATGCTGAAAGCAATAGAGCAATTAGATATGCGAAAGAGAAATACCCAGAGAGGTCTAACGATCCAGAAATAGCAAAAGATTCTACAAAATACGTATATGAAATGAGGTGGGACGAAATTGTAAATGCTTATAGGGAAATCGAGTCACATCAACTTGCTGCAGAGGTATTATGGGGATCAGAAATCTTGAGAAAAATAAAACCACTCAACGACAAGGTAAACCAACTAAGAAATGCCATCGAGCAAAATTTGTATCCCGAACTTAGAACAAAAGAACGAGGCAAGATCGATGAAATTATTTATAACCATGGTACTGATATAGAAGATGACGATTTTGGTAAAGAAGTGAGCAAGGCAATAGCGGAGATAAACGATTTTATAAAGGAAAAGTTAAAATACAAGTTATAGCAATTTAACTTGCTTTGGTGTGATTTTTTATCCTTTGATCAAGAAAAGCTTGCATCTCTTTTTTTAACCTGAGATTATCAGCTTCAAGTTTATGGAGGCGAGGGATAAAGTCATCTATAAATTTTATTGATCCTATATTCTTATCAATTCCATAAAATAAGTCCATTAAGCCCATTGCTATATTAGCTATTTCCCATAAATCGGTTTTGACTAAATGTTCTTTTTCGATATCAAAAAATGGGGTATGAAATTTACCACTTTCTTTATCAAAATCAAAATTCTGATAGGCATAAATAAGGTTGGCGTGAGCAGTATTTTTGTTTATTAAACCCTTTAGGTTTTTTATAGCATCAGGCCCTTTTGGGAAATTCTCTTCTAACCACTTATTTCTCTTCCCTATCAATTCTTGTGGAGCTGTAAGATACCCATTTTCATCAGGTAGAACAAAACCTTCTTGCTCTGGATTGGCAATGGCATATGCGGCGCATAGTCCCGCTTCTAGCGCTTGCCGTACATTCATTGTGGTTTGTATGTGGTGTAATCGTACAGTTGAAAGTATGGCGAGCGTTAAGTGTTTTCTTACTTGCGATAAAAAGGCAGCGAAAATGTGCCTGCTTGCATCTACTGATTCAGTAAAAGTTTGCAACAACTCATTAAACTCTAAAGCATTTGTGAAATAATCACCATATTTCTTGGCTGCGTTTGCGGTAAGTCCATACTCGCTTTGAATGATGTCATCAAGAGTATCTTGTTTTGGGGCCATAGCAAATATATTAGCATTAATTTGCAATTTATATCGCTCTAAATATCTCAAGAACTAAAAAATTTACTTAAAAAATAATCCGATACGGCAATTTGCCGAAGGTGCGCGACTTACACGCAAAGTGCCACATTACCCCATTTCTGAGCCGTAGTGCCCCAGGTTGCACAACGTGTCGAGCGGTGTGCCATCGTAAAACCCTAGCGGACACTATTCTGTTGGCGATTTAAGATTATTAAGACAAAAACTACCAATAGTTGATTCTCCTGTTATTAGTGAGTTGTATGAATCTGTGTACGAGAATTTAATCTTATATGTATGACTTGTACACGAACCAGCGTATACCCATGTTGGATCAAATTTTAAGTGAGTCATAGGAAAGTGAATACCATTTTCAGATAGAGGATAGCTGTATCCATCTATTTCTACTACAGCACTTGCACCTTCTTTAAGAGGAGATATTACTATTGTTGGCGTACCGTTGTAATATCCAATCCCACCATTTCCTATGTTTCCACCACTAGCTGAAAAGAAGCTTGTAGGTTGAACAGATGCGAATACAGCATCATAAGGAATTGTTATTGATTTCTGAGTTGTGTTCCAATCTTTGTCAGCGCAAGTTAAATAAAAAGTGAATTTATTATCCTTAAAACTATATTGATCTAAGGTAATGTCTCTTGTGGTATTCGGCAAACTTCCAACGAATGGAACCTGTAAATCAGAAGTGTTTGTAAATGCACAAGTAGTTGCACTATCTACTTTCCAAGAAACTTTAACATTTTGGCCAATCCTTCCTTTCGCAGGTAGAATTTCAAATTCTTTTATAACTGGTTTCGTTTGAGCAACGGTCGTATTTTGTACAATTTGTGGCTCAGGAGAATAAATTTCAATGGGCTTTTGATAACAATTACCATCTGTCTCCCTATACATCCCTTTTGGGATATAGGATGACTGAACTCCTTCAACATTTTTACATAAATCAGGTGGGGTCGGAGTAATTACTGATGGAGAAACAACTTGAGAAGCGCTAACTCCTTTTGGAGATTTTTCTTTGGCATTGTTTATTTTTTGAGCAGGTGTTTTCTTTTCAGGAACTTTTTGATCCACCAGCTTTGGTTTATCCTTTTCTTGAGTATTACCTTGCTCAACTTTAACAGTTTGCTCTGCTATAGGTTTATCATTTTTCTTGAACCAACTGAAGGGATTCCACCAAGAAGCTAGAGCTATTTGAGGTATTAAAATAAATGCAACCACAATACCTAAGACAATGCTTGATTTGTTTTTCATAAAATAAAAAGCTAACTAATAATAGCTAGCATGGAGACGCACAGAACCCCACGCCAGCTAGGTCTTGCGACCCTACATCAGTTTCCCAATGTAGCCCATGGAAGAGTTGCTGAACGCGGGGTTCAGTATCTTCCATGGGTCTTTTCGACCATGCCAACGATATTCGAAGGTTTAGGCCATTTCTATTGAATTGTAGAACTATTATAGCATTATAACGGCTTAATATGTAATAATCCTTTTATGCGCGGTGGTAAGCCATTTAAGACCAATAAGGCGGAGGAAATATGGTACAAGCTACTTCTTTCCGATGACTTCAAGGAGGACTTATCGGAGATAGAAAAATCCTTAAAGTCCAAGCACGAAGAAACACCAGAGCTTCTTTTGCGTGTAAATTTTCTTTTGAATAAGCACAACGCTACACCAACTACTGACTTAAGAAACCTATGTATAGCCAACGTTCTATCTAGAGATGTTGAAGATAAAACGCTAAGTGATTTTCCTGTTCGCTTACAGACCCCTTCAGAAGAAGAGTTGAAAATTGAGAAAAGAGCGTTTCTAAAACTCTGGGTTTATGACGGCGTTAGTCGCGAGGAAATCATTGATTATGTTAAAAAGAATTGGCGTACGATGAAGAAAATTATTGAAATTCAAGATATTCGTAAGGTGAAAAGAATTAGACCAATTTTAGATAAAAGAAAAATAGAAGAGGTTTTGAAATATAACATGCTCTCAACCAAAGATCTACTCAAACAGGTAGGATTTCCCGATGAGAAAACTCAGTACAGAGAAATTTTAATAATGCGCATGATGGAAGAATCAGGGTATTCTATTACACCCGAAGCCATCAAAGGCATTTTGGCTCGCTATAAAAAGAACGCTTAAGCAGGCCTAATTAAGCGAAGTATACCTGCTTTTAATATCTATATAGAATGCTATCAGTATCGTGCTTTTGGCGCGATGCGCGGTGGTAGACAAAGACCCATGAAGTCCATCACCGCACTTCATGGGTCTTTGTTTATGAAATTTACAAGACAAAAAATACAACAAGATAGGGATATTGGGGGCACTAGGATAGATAATCCTAGCATTCAGCGATACAATGGTAGCCAGAGACCTGGAATCTTCGTATCGGAAGACCAAGCCCTTGAGTGTCTAGCTAGTATTTTGGTTGATGAATTTGTAAGACAAAAACGAAAAAGTCATGCATAAAACAAAAGAGATAATTAAAAAAGCAGTCATCTACGTTCGAGTATCCACTGTAGAACAAGCAGAGGAAGGTAATTCCCTCGTAACACAAGAGAAAGCGTGTCGAGAATACGCTTTCAAAATTGGCTATGAAGTTGTTGTCGTATTTGTAGAGAGAGGTGAAAGTGCGAAAACCGCCAACCGAACAGAGTTGCAGAGCATGTTGAAATTTATCTCACAAAAGAAAAATAATATAACTGCGGTTATTGTATATAAAATAGATCGAATGTCGCGCAACACAGATGACTATAGCCAGATTCGTCTCCTGCTAAAACGTTACGGCGTGAGTATTAAATCGGCTACTGAACAAATCGAAGACAATCCTGCTGGAAGGTTTATGGAAAATATGATGGCGAACATAGCCCAATTTGATAACGATGTTCGTACTGAGCGTTGCGTGAATGGTATGCGTGGTGCAATTACAGAAGGAAGATACGTGTGGACTGCACCAGTAGGTTATTCAAATGTGCGGGTGGCTGACAAGGCCACTATAGCCCCGAATGAAATGACTCCTTTGGTTCTTAAAGCATTTCAAATGGTGGCAACTGGGTTACAAACAACAGATTCAGTACGAATTCAACTAACAAAAGAAGGACTTGTGAAAAAGAACGGAAAACCAATTAGTAAGGGGTATTTTTATGCAATGTTAGCCAACGAGCTTTATATGGCACGGATCAATAAATTCGGAGAGTTCTACAAGGGAACATTCGAAGCCATAGTTTCGGAAGAGCTGTTTATGCAGGTACAAAGAGTGCTTAAACATAAGGGGCACAAGGTGTCAGAATATAAAACTGACAATCCTGCCTTTCCACTCCGCCGCTTCATACTTCACCCATCAGGATTAAAATTGACTGGCAGTTTTGCCAAAGGTAAATACCCGTATTATCGATTTGGAGGAAAAGGCCATAACTACGAGAGAGATGAGTTTGAGAGACGTTTCGCGTTCTTCATGGATTCATTCTGCTTTCGAGAAGAACAAATAGCAAAGCTGAAGCGCTTTGTGCGCGAGAAATTCAATGATTCCACACAAGATAAGCGCAAAGAAGTATCGAGGTTGGAATCACGGCTTATAGAATATACACAGAGAAAAAATAACTTAATTCAAAAAAATCTCAAAGGAGTGATCAGTGATCCAATCTTAAAAGAGCAATTAGACATGGTGGAGAAAAACGAAATGGAAGATAGGGCCTCTCTGGCGATGCTTGGCAACTTCGTAGGTTCCCCCGAAGAGGTAATAGAATTCGTAGAAGAGTATCTCACGAATCCAAGTTCAATATGGAGAAAAGCAGACATAACAACACAAACAAAGCTCCAATGGTTCCAGTTTCCAGCGGGTATCGTCTTCGATGGCAAAGAATTTGGAACTACGAAAGTATCAAGTGTGTTCAAGGCGAAGGAGGTAATTCTATCACCTTTGTCTGCTAATGTGGACCCTAGGAGAGTCGAACTCCTGACATTTACTTTGCAAAAGTACTGCTCTACCAGCTGAGCTAAGGGCCC
>JBBUBB010000089.1:0-15345 GCA_038058445.1 Patescibacteria group bacterium | reverse complement strand
TTCTTTCTGACCAAAGAGTTTATTATCGGCAAAATATTATTCTTGCCAATTGTCGGCCTTTTTGGTTTTGGGTTAGCCTTTATTAATTTCAGGAAAAAAAAGAGAGCCCCGTTAACTAAAAAAGTCTCGTCGTGAGGCTTTTTATTTTTCGTGCTCAAGCCCAATTTTCACGGCTTCGATAGCTATCTCCCTAGCAGCATCATCTTTGAAAAATGCCTTGGCACGACTGGCCATAGTGTTGTAACGCTCAAGGTTCCCCACAATATTATCAATCTCATGCATCAGAACTGATGGAGTTAAATTGGCCTCTTCAATAACTTCACAAGCGCCACTTCGAGCATAGTGGTAGGCATTTTTGCGTTGGTGGTCGCCGTGAGCTAAGGCGTACGGGACAAGAATAGAAGGTTTCCCCCAAGCGGCAATTTCAAAAAGTGAGCTCCCAGAGCGTCCGACAATCACAGTCGAGGCGGCACCAAACATTTTAGTTTGAACATCATTTAAAAATGGGAATGGTCTGTATCTTGTGCGCTTAATATCCTCCCCCAAAATCACACCAACATCGCTTTTGATTTCTTCAAAATTCTTAGGACCTGTCTGGTGAAGAACTTGATACCTTTGGATAAGATCTGGAAGTATACGAAGTATGGCGTCGTTGACAACCTTGGCCCCCTGACTTCCAGCAAATATTCCAACAGTTGGTACTTCGGGATCAAGCTCAAAATATTTATAAGCTGCTTCTTTGGCGACATTGAGGATAGACCGACGCACTGGTTGACCAGTAACCGATACTTTTTCTTTTTTAAAATACGAAGCTGCTTCAGAAAATGATAGCGCGACTTTCTTGGCAAACTTCCCTGCCCAAATATTGACTCGCCCTGGCACAGTATCAGACTCATGAATTATTACCGGAATGCGTAAAAGTTTGGCGGCAAAAAGCACCGGGAAACTCACATACCCACCTTTACTAATAACCACATCGGGATAAATACGAAAAATAGTAAATAGAGCCCTGATAACACCAATGGCCATCTTGAACATATCCCAAATAACTCGAATTGAAAATTTGACGCGCAGTTTACCAGCAGTAACAGGTACATAAGTAATAAACTGCCTTTCTAGCTCATCTCTGTCATAAACTGAGTCTGAGGCAAAATATATCTTAAGATGCAGAAGCTTTTCTTCATCGGCAATACGGTTTATTTCTTCAGCAATTGCAAAAAGCGGATAAACATGTCCCCCTGTTCCACCGCCTGTTAGTAGTATCTTCATTGCCTTTTATTATACCTTTTTTTCCAATTTTTCTCACGTACGAAGTTTGTCTTAAAAATCAAAATTAAACCTTAACTTACAGTGACTTTGTACGTGATTCGTACCGAGAGACATTCAGGATGATGCCGACAGTGGCCATTGAGATGAGGAGAGCTGTCCCCCCATGGCTAATAAAAACCAGAGGTACCCCAGTAAGAGGGAAAAGGCCTACCAGAGAAGCAATATTTAGAAATGACTGAGCAGTTAGAAGTGTGATGAGTCCAACAACGAGGTATCTTGAGAATGTGTCTGGTGCCCGCAAGGCAATTTTGTATCCCCTAATAGCAAAGAAGACATACAATACAAGAAGAATAGTTGTCCCTAAAAATCCAAACTCTTCTCCAATAACAGCAAAGATGGAATCCCCTTGTGGCTCAGGCAGATAATTAAATTTCTGAACACTTTGCCCAAGACCACGGCCAAAGCCCCCCCCTGAACCAATTGCAATGAGAGACTGTTGTAGCTGATACGAGGAGCCACGAGGGTCACTAGAGGGGTTAATAAATGTCTTAATGCGATCCATCACATAAGGACGAACAAACGCTAAAACAATAACTGCCCCCACGCCCAAGACTAAAATCCCAATAATTTTTTTCCAAGATACGCCAGAGGTAAAGAGCATGCCACAGGCTGCAATGATAATTAGGATTAAACTTTTTGTATCTGGCTGTCGGAGCAGTGCTGCAGCTACTATACCCAACAAGATAAGAAGTGGGATAATACGAAACTTAAAGTCCTCTTGTTTTTTTCTCGCCCATGCCAGCCACGAAGCAAAGTAAATGACAAAAGCAATTTTCAAAAACTCTGCTGGTTGAAACGATACTGGCCCAATAGAAATCCAGCGTCTGGCTCCTCCGTGGGCAAAACCAAAATTTGGAATAAAGACAGAAAGAGTTAGAGCTAGGGCAGCTAGGAAAATATAAAACGAATACCGCCGCCAAAAGGAGTACGGAATACGCGTACACAACCACAGGGCCAAGAGGCCGCCTATAAAACCAAGGATGATCTGATTAAATAGGACGCTATAAAATTTAGTTTCGCTGCGAGCCAAGATACCGAGAGAGGCCTAGACAAAGGCTAGAAGCCCGAGCGTCGTGATCAACATGACAATCCAAAAAAAATATTTATCAAAAGGT
Source organism: Patescibacteria group bacterium (assembly GCA_038058445.1). Taxonomy (GTDB): domain Bacteria; phylum Patescibacteriota; class Minisyncoccia; order Phycocordibacterales; family UBA9973; genus UBA4124. The sequence continues at coordinate 12,901 of JBBUBB010000089.1, read as the reverse complement.
TTTTGTTTTTGTGTTAATTCTTTATATTGGATCATTTTTCTGGTTTATACTAACTAATTAGAGCGATAACGACACCCATGACAGCACAGATGACAGAGACGACCCAATACCGCATGACCACTTTTTCTCGTGACCAACCAAGTGCGTGGAAGTGGTGATGAAGTGGCGCGATTTTGAACACACGTCGTTTGTTGAAATATTTGTAGCTCGTGATTTGAATAATATTTGAGGCTGTGGTTGCTGCCAGCGGAAGCGCAATGAGAGGCAAGAGGAGCACGGTGTCAGTCAGAAAGGCGACAACAGTCAGCACTACCAGAAGCCCTAAAATGCCACTCTCCCCCATATAAAATCTGGCCGGTGGAATATTAAACCAAAGAAAAGCCAAAATACCTCCTGAGATAACCCCGCAAAGGGCAGCAATATCAACCAAATTTTTACCAAAAGCTATGGCGGCATAAGCCGCGAAAATGATAGCTAGTACTCCCCCAGCCAAACCATCCATTCCATCAATAACACTTCCAGAAAAAACAGCCAAAAGTACAATTATGAAAAAAGGAATAAATAAAAATCCTAAAGAAAGCTCAGTACCAAATGGTATGGCGACTGTTTGAATTCCTAATTTAAAATAAAACCAAGCCCCGATCAATACACCCAAACCTATTACAGTTAGAATTTTAACATTTCTATGACTTAACTTCTCTACAACTCCGCGTATTTGTGCCGCATCATCGACAAGTCCTATAGCTGCACCTAGAAGAAGCGAAGCTAGTGGTACTAATGTTTGCCCTCTACTAAGAAAATCTAGTTTGGTAGAAAGATCTGAGGGAAAGGCTTTGGAAATAAACCACATTATTAGAATTGAAAAAGTAACTGATAACCAAATAATTACACCACCAACTCGTGGAGTTGAAGTTTCTGCCACACCATCATTTATTTTTGCAAAAGTTTCATTGACCATATCCCCCGTCTCGTTTCGCTTCTTTTTACGCCAGAGTTTATATTTGTACATATAACCAGTTAGACGTGGTGTAAGGAGTATCCCGACGGCAAATGTCAGGGCGGTAGGTAAGAAAATTTTTACAACATTTAATATTTGTATGGTTTGCATATTATTCTTCTTGCGTTGTTTGGTTTAACAGTTTTGAGATCTTCTCAGAAGTTTCAGCAAACTGTGGCAAATCTATCGCCCGCGCCACTCCGAAGTGTTCAAGCATTTGAATCGTTGGGTAATATCCTACCGATCGGCCACCACCTCGAGCTTCTACCAGTCCTCTCATAGAAAGAGAGCGCAGTGAGTAAGAAACATTAACCCCACGGATAAATTCAATTTGCGCTTTTGAAATTCCTGGATGATAAGCAATGGTAGAGAGAGTCTCGCTACTTGCTTTGGAGAGTTCTTTAGTTAACTCGTCTTTACGAATAGCTTCAATCATTTTGGCATGTTCGGGACGAGTAACAAGTGTGACCTCCTGCCCATCTTGCACAAGCATAATAGCCCTACCAGACAAGCTCTGTTCTAAAAGCGTGAGAGCTTCTTTTATTTCATCCTCTGCTACATCAAATCTTGTAGCTAAACTTCTCAAAGACTGCGGTTGTGCCGTAGCAAATAAAAGGGCTTCAATTTGTTGTGAGGTATTATTCTTCATTTTGAGCAGTTACAGTTTGAGCACTGAGAGTGATGCTTTGAAATCCGTCTTCTTGTACGGCGTCGACAAAACCACGACGAACCAGCTCCAGCATACCAAGAAAAGAGACTATCACATAGACCTTTTTTTGCTTTTCGTCCCCATCTGGCGAATGTACAATTATGTCATTAAAATTCACTGAAAGAGCCTTTTGGATTCGTTCGTGTAGTGTGTCCAAGACTTCGGCAATAGAAATAGTTTTGAAAACTCGTGCCTCAGGCTTCTTGGGTGCAGGTGGTGGCACTCGTACAAGTGCTCCGTCCACCAAACCTGCAAGCATTTCTACGCCAAGGGATGGATCGGGTGCAAACACAACCGCGCTATTTCTAGGGACTCCTTCAAAAGCAATTTTTTTGCCATATTTTGATATGAGCCACTTCGAAGCTTCGGAGATGATTTGGTACAGCGCAAGTCGCCTTTGTAGATCACTGATAGATTCTGATTCTTCATCGGTAAGTTCAATACTAGGGAGGAGAGATCTGGCTTTGATAAGAAGAAGTGTCGCTGCTACGGAGAGAAAAGCTGAAACATGCTCTGGGTGCATGCCCTTGTTTTGAATATAAGCAATGAAGTCGTCAGTAACAGCCGCCAACGATATATCGTTCACAAAAAACTTCCGCTTCTCTATTAGCTCAAGCAAGACCTCAACCGGCCCCTCAAAAGCCTCGTGTTTGATATGGAATTGAGCGGTCTCAGTAGTCATTAAGTACTTATATTATAGCAAAAAGCCCCATATTTTGTAGGCTTTTTTATTTTTTGGGTTTCTTGAGGACGATGTGGAGTTCGTCGAGTTGTTTGTCAGAGATGGCTGATGGAGACTGCATCATAGGATCCTTCCCTTCTCCGGTCTTCGGAAAGGCCATAACTTCACGAATGTTTGGTTCATTAAGAAGTAGCATAATCAAGCGATCAAGCCCCCAAGCTATTCCTCCATGCGGCGGAGTACCAGTTTTAAAAGCATGAAGCATATGACCAAAGTTGTTGTTGATGTCCTCCATGTTGTGACCGAGAATTTCAAACACCTTAGCTAAGGCTTCGTATGTGTGGTTACGAATTGATCCCCCACCAATTTCATTCCCATTTAAAATAACATCGTACTGAGTCGTCAAAATATTCCCCAAATCTTTTTTCTCCATCAAGTTTTCCATGTGCTCCTCAATTGGTCTTGAAAAAGGGTTGTGTGTAAATGTCCATTCCCCTTGTGCTTGTGCATTTTCGCTTTTATCAGTACTTTCAAAGAATGGAAAGTCCACTACCCAACAAAAGGCTAGAAGATTTGGGTCTTCTTTGTCATTTCTTATATCTGGTCGATCATTGCCATATTTTTCCATTGCGTCTTTGTATGAAATGCGTGGGAACGGAAGCTCTTGAATTTTTTTCTCTGGGAAAAGTTTAGTAACAATGTCTATTAGAAGCGCTTCGTTAACGGCCATAACATCTTCTCTCTCTACAAAACTCATTTCCAAGTCAAGCTGAGTGAATTCTGGCTGTCGGTCCCCACGAGTATCTTCGTCACGCATGCACTTAGCAATTTGGAAGTATCTTTCAATGCCTCCAGCCATTAGGAGTTGCTTGTATTGCTGTGGTGATTGAGGAAGAGCATAAAAGTGCCCTGGGTAAACACGGCTTGGCACGACATAGTCTCGCGCTCCTTCTGGGGTACTTTTGGTCAGAAGTGGTGTTTCTACTTCTATAAATTTTTCTTTATGCAAATAACTTCGAATGTGATTGATGACAGAGTCACGAGAGCGAATGTTTCTTTGCATGCGAGCGCTTCGTAGATCTATGTATCTGTATTTTAGTCTCACATCTTCTCCAACATCTTTGGTATCAGTATTAACTTCAAAAGGCAGAGGCTCAGCATTGTTTAGAATAGTGAAAGAAGTAATTTCAAGCTCGATGTCACCATTTACCTTGTCAGCCACCAAATTGCGCTCTGGACGCTTGTTTACTATCCCCTCCACTTGCACCACAGATTCTGGACGAGCTGTTCGAGCGATTTCAACAACTTCTGGTCGAGTAGAGAGAACGACACCTTGAATAGTGCCTGTCATATCCCGAAAATCAAAAAAGACCATCTTGCCCTGATCACGCCTAACATCCACCCAGCCCTTTATCAAAACTGTTTCTGTGGCCTTCCCGCCCAAATCCCCAATATAAGTTCGTTCCATAGTTCTCTTATTCTACCCGAAAATACTCAATAAAAAAAGCCCCGATTACTCGGGGCTTAACATAACTTACTTTTATCTAATTCAAACTATGAGCTAGCTCAGCGGCTTTATAGAGCTTCTTGAAAACTCCATTATCAATTGCTAACAATTCGCTTTTTCGGCCAGACTCAACAATCTTTCCACCTTGTAGAACAATAACCCTATCCACAATTTTCAGAGACATATAGCGATGTGAAATAACTAATGACGTCTTACCTTTTGCGATCATTCGGTACTGCTCGATGATTTCGCATTCAGCCTCCGGATCAAGCGCAGAAGTAAATTCATCCAAGACAACCAACTTAGGATCTCTGTGAAATATTCCGGCCAATGCCAATTTTTGACTTTGCCCTCCAGAGAGCTTGACCGAATCTTTGAAGACTCTGTCCACCTTATGGTTTAGCTTATTAGGTAGTTTTTCTACATACTCCTTTAGTCCCACCTTCTCAAGTAATGACCAGATATGAAAATCTGTTACTTCAAGCTGTGGGTTAGCTGAAACAATAGAATGCTTTATGGTTGTTTTCAAAATAGAAAAGTCTTGGAACAACGCACCTGTAATTCTTAGTAGGCTACTACGCTTAATAAGTCTTAGATCTATGTTATTAATATAAATACTCCCACTTGTAGGGTCATAAAATCTCAATAACAACATGCCAATCGTAGTTTTACCTTCCCCGTTCTTTGCAATCAACCCTACTGTTTCTCCTGCATTGATAATAAAAGAAACGTCATCCAAAATAACCTGGTCTGACCCTGGATATTTAAAATGTACATTTCTAAACTCAATCGTAGGGGCAATAGTATTATTTATATCTATTGCCTGTGGCACATCTGTAATAGCCGGAGTTGAATCAATGATAAGGAAGAAGTCCTTTGCTCTTTTCGCCGCGAGTTCTAAATCAATCAAAGCATTAGTAGCAAGATCTAGCTCAGTATACATTCTACCTATAGAACCAAACACAATGAACATTGCGCCTATCGGTACAGTTCCTCTGGTTATCCAGGTAGCAATACATAACATAATCCCAGCAAATAAAAGATAAAACCAAATATCACCCACATAATTTATCCGGGCATAATAGTTGTTATTCTTATATCCTAAAACATTGAACCTTCTTCTTAGGCTTTCAAAAAGACCTAGAAAGTGGTTACGAGATCCATTGAGCATTGATTCTTTTGCTGATAAGTAAGATTCCAAAGAACCTTTGTATCTCTGGGTTTCATTTAATTGCTTCTCCTGAAGATACCCGCGTATTTTTCTTTTACGAGTAAAATACATTCTTGGTAAAACCATAAGCAGCACAACAAAGAAAAACCACCAGGCAATCGTGGCAAGCATGAAAGCCGATACCACTACGGTCAACAGTGATATTGCGAGTATCCACTGAATAGAGAATACTTCTTGTAAAACATTTTGATTTCTGCTCGCATTGTTTAATGCATCGAGCATGACTGTATTTTCTCGATCTTGGAGATCGTATTTCGCAAACGAGCGCCAATAACTACTCTGAGTTTGTTCGGTACTCATGATCCGCAATCTAAGCTCGACTCTCTTTACGAGATATTTTAATGAGCGTGGGATAACATCTATACCAAAGAGAGCAAAAACAATAAGATCCACTGGCCACGAGCTAAAGAAAGACTTTTGCCCCGCGAGCTTATTGGTTAGTTGACCAAACATCCATGAATCCACTGCCCACATTTGAGTAGCAACGCATGAAAGAATAAAGCCGACAAAAAATAATTTGCGGTGTTTTCCGGGACCAAGTAACAACTTATTTGTACGTTGCAGCACACACAAGTTGTTAAATGCGTCAAATTTGAATTTTTTCATTCGCTATTAAGTTTTGAATGTGATGAATTTTGTTTTCTTTATAATAGCACATTTTCCTAAAAAAGCAAGTAAATAAAAAGCCCCGAATATCGGAAGCTTTAAATAATAAGATTAATGAAGTGCATACCGCGGGAAGGTACCCACCGAAGCATCACCGTATTCCTTTACTACTATAATTTTGTCAGGCTCTGTTACTTTGCGATCAGAATCATCCAGCACTGTGATATACACATCTTTGATTTTACTGATAAGAGCCTCAATTGGTTTTCTATTCCATACATTGAGATCTCCTTCTGCCAAAGCATCAAGCTCAACAAGTTTTTTGCAATAAATGAATCCAGCAAACGCAATTGCAAATTCTAAAGATTCTGTGTGACATTCCGTGGAGCAAGAACACTCTCCTTCTTTGTCTTTTTCCCAGATTACTACAGTGTATTGTTTTTTGTCTGTCATCTATAATGTATTTTGATTTAATTACAATTTACATATAAATATAGATTTGTCAACTAGGCCATCAATATCTGATTTTTAATAAGCTTTTGATATTCCTTTGAAGTCTTTTCAAGCTCTTTATGCGTTCCTTGATCTACTATCTTTCCATCTGCAACTACGAAGATAATATCTGCATCCATAACTGTTGATAGACGGTGGGCAATGATGATGGTAGTTCTCCCATGTGCACTTCGGTTGATAGCATCATGAATAAGTTTTTCGTTTATAGAATCAAGCGCACTAGTTGCTTCATCAAAAATAAGAATCTTTGGATTTTTGATAAGTGCCCGAGCAATACCGATACGCTGTCGCTCTCCTCCTGAGACTTTAATCCCCCCTTCACCAATCATCGTATCGAGCCCGTGATCTTTTAATTTTTCAATGAAATCTTCGAGTGAAGCATCCTTAACTGCTTTCATAAGTCGTTCTTCATCAACTTCTAACCCCGCAGGTAAACCAAATAAAATATTTTCACGGATACTTCTGTCAAAGAGGTCTATTTTTTGCTCAACATTTCCGATTTGAGATCTAAGCCATCTTAAGTCCAGTTCTTTAATACTTTCTCCATCAATTAAGATCTCCCCCTTTGTCGCTTCATAATACCTGCGCATCAAATTCACAATGGTCGATTTTCCAGAACCTGAAACTCCTACAAATCCCACTTTTGCACCAAAAGGTATCTTGAAACTAACGTCTTCTATGGTGTGCTCTTGTTCTTTTTCTTCTACGTTCTCTTCTTCCTCCTCTTTAGCACTCTTACGATACGGGTAGGCAAAGCTTACATTTTTAAACTCAATTCCTCCTTTCAAATCATCGACTATTTTCCCACCAATGTTTGGACTGATATCTGGCTCTATATCTAATAGATCAAAATATTTTTTTATTTCAACAACTTGGAACATTGTTTGTCTGAAGGTATTCATAATTTGGTTGATATTATCGAAAATCGTTCCAGTCCAAGCAAAAAAGGTTACAAACATACCCACTGAATGCGACCCAATAAATATGTAATAGGTTCCTACTGCCAGTGTTGCGTATCTACCTATTATTAATATGAATTTATGACTATAGTATGTTTTTAAATAACGAAGCCATGTTGTTATCGTAAAATCTGTAACCTTTGTATACGCTTTATCAAAGTCTGCTACCGTTTTGTCCTCTTGTGCCTCTGCAATCACTAAGGTTGAGTTCCTAAATAATTCAGATTGAAGCTTAGACTGAGCTTGATTCTTTTTCCGAACTTCGTCAATTTTAGGAAAGAAGTGCTTGTTTCTCCTATTTGCAATCAATATCTGGAGTAACACAAAAGCAAATGCGGTTGCTCCTACTCTCCAATCAAATAAAAACAATACAACTAATGTAACTAAAATCTGAAGTCCTACTTGTAATATATTGTAAATAAAATTATTTACCAACTGATTCATTGAGTTCTGTCCCTTGTTTACTATTGTTTGTTTTACACCTGAGTGTTCGTTTATATGTTGCCCAATAGAGAACTGGAACATCCGCTTTAGAGAAGTGACAGAAAGCGATTTATCAATATTGGAATCTAATTTTTTAACATCAATATATTCTTTTATGTACCAAATTACTTGTTGCTGTAAAATAGTAATAATAAAAGAAATAGACAGAAACATGATGGTCAATCGCGAATCTCCTTTTATTACCGCGTCCACGCCTTTACCAAATAAATATGGAGTAAAAGCGGCAAAAGATTGCACAACAGTTATAAGCAGACCGGTAATTATAAAATACTTCCAAAAAGGGCGGAAAAATTTAACAATTCTAACTAAGAAACTTTTTGTCTTATGCATTTTTATTGCGTTAATCCCACCGCCTCGTAAACTGCTTGGAGTTTTTGCATGGAGAGTTCGTTGGCTTTGATAGCGCCGTGGAGGAGAATTTCTTCTACCAGCTTTGGATCATCTTCATACTTTTTACGACGTTCCCGCATTGGGGTAATGAAGTCAATGATATCTTTGACCAGCATTTTCTTGGCTTCCCCATAACCGAGACCTTTTGAATATTGGTCTTTGAGTTTTTTAGAATCATTAAAGAGTCTGTGTATTTGATAGAGAACGAGTTCCTCAGGGTTTTTTTCTTCGTCCTTACCTTGCGAATCTGTGACGATACTCATAACAGCTTTTTCTATTTCTTTGTCAGTACCAAAAAGCGGAATTGTATTGCCATAACTCTTGGACATCTTCTGGCCATCTGTGCCCGGTACTGTCTCAACCTCTTCTAGAATCATTCCACTAGGTAATTTAAACAACTCTTTGTATGTATTATTAAACTTCAGAGCAATATCTCTGGCATATTCAATATGTTGCTTTTGGTCCTTGCCTACTGGCACAACATCCGTGTCATAGAGCAAAATATCAGCTGCCATAAGTACTGGGTAGTTGAAAAGTCCCATGCTTGGTTCAATGTTTTTTGCCACCGCATCTTTGTATGCATGCGCACGCATCATGAAAGGCACTGTGATTAGTGTGTCAAAAACCCAAGTAAGGCTGGCATGGGCTGGAATTGCAGATTGCTTATAAATAACACAGTGTTTTGGATCAAGTCCAATACCAAGATAGTCTAAAATTAATTCCTTGGTTAGATCCTGCATCACTTTTTTATCTTGGATAGAGTTAAGAGCATGAAGATCGGCGATGAAAACAAAAGTTTCGTAGTCCCCCTGCAAATCGACAAACTGTTTCATTGCTCCAAAGTAGTTCCCAATATGAGGGCGGCCTGTTGGTTTTACCCCAGAAAGTAAGCGTTTTTTGGTGGATATCATGTGTATATAGTACCAAAAATGGTGGATTTAGCGAAGTGGGAGCAGGTGCTACAATGAGGCAATGGCTAAACCTAACGACTTGTCGACTCTTCGTATCCCCCCACACTCGCTTGAAAGCGAACAGGCAGTCTTAGGTGCTCTCATGCTCCGCCCATCAGCTCTCCACGAAATCAGTGACCTGCTAAGTGCAGAAATGTTCTACGCCAAAAAGCATGCCACTATTTATCAAACCATGCTCGACCTCAGTGCCAAAAGCGAGCCTATCGATGTGCTCTCTGTCGCTTCGAAACTCAAAGAGAAAAAACAAATAAATGAAACCGGAGGCAACAGTTATCTAAACGAAGTTATGGGCAATGTTCCCTCCACTGTAAACATCCGCCACTATGCTGATATTGTTTACAAAAAACATATTCTGCGTTCTCTTATTGACGCTTCAGAAAATATTGCAACCCAAGCGTACGCTGAAGCCGATCAAGATGTGGCCGATATTTTGGATAGCGCCGAGAAAAGTATTTTTCGTGTCTCTTCAAATATGAATGTCAAAAACGGTTTCGTCTCCATCAAACAAGGACTCATGGATACAGTCGAGCAGATAGAATACTTACGCGAACACAAAGATGAAGTGCGAGGAGTGCCAACCGGCTTCCCTGATATCGACAATCTTTTGGCGGGACTTCAAAAGTCAGACCTCATTATTTTGGCTGCTCGACCGGGTATTGGTAAGACTACATTTGCGCTAGATATTGCTAGGAATGTCGCCCTATCTGGAAGAGCGGTCGGAATTTTCTCACTCGAAATGAGCGCCCAGCAACTCGTCCAAAGAATGCTATCAGCTGAATCACGCGTGGACGCTTGGGCTATTCGCACAGGACACGGTTTATCAACCCAACATTTCAGTACACTTCAAGAAGCAGCTTCACGCCTTCAAAAAGCTCCAATCTATATCGACGACCAAGCTGGTAACTCAATAGTTAAAATGCGGGCAGTAGCAAGACGGCTCAAAAGTGAAAATGGTCTGGCACTCATCGTCATTGACTACCTACAGCTCATCCACGCAAGTAAAAATTACGACAACATGGTCAACCAGATCACAGAAATTTCTCACGCCCTTAAACAGCTCGCCCGAGAACTTGATGTGCCAGTCTTGGCCCTTTCCCAGCTCTCTCGTGCAATAGAGACTCGTGGTGGCAAACCTCGCCTTTCAGACCTACGAGACTCAGGAACTATCGAACAAGATGCTGATGTAGTCATGTTCCTACACCGTGAGGACCGCTACAAAGAACAAGCCGAGAAAGACAATATGGTAGAAGTACTAATCGAAAAACACCGTAACGGTGCCATCGGAAAGGCTGACCTATATTTCGATACTAAGACCACAACTATGCTTACTGTAGACAAGTCTCATGTACCCGTAAAGGCAAAATCACTGGACGATTTTTAACTATTCACTTGGCGGTTCGGTCGCCAAGTAACTAGTCTTCACCCAGAATCGAGTAGCGCTTTTTATTTAACAAAACTTCTTCAAGTACCTTATAAGCAAACTCTCTGTACTCTGTTCTATTATTAAACTGACCTAAGATAATGTCTTTACCTAGGCAAAGTTGTTTGTCGCTGTATGAATTTTCAGCATACTCATTAAAACTTGATCTTGGCCTAATTAACTTGGCGGTTCGGTCGCCAAGTGATTGCTTGTCGTTTAGATTCACATAAGCACTTACGTATAATAGGTACTCATTTGAATCGATATGTACCGCTTTGTAACTCCCTTGCATTAATGCTCCTGACCTTTTGTGCTTATTGTTAAAATACCAAGTATAACCACCCGTAAGTCGTTTCATGTATTGGCTAATACCGTTATCAACTTCCTGTTTAAGGATTAGGTGAAAATGGTTCGACAAAAGACAGTACGCAACTATAGTAACGAGCGGCTTCGAGATTACAAATTCTTTATTGAATTGTTGTTCAAAAATACTACCTATGGGGTCAATTGTGTTGAAGACTCTAATACTTTGCATAAACCGCTCCACATCATATTCATCAGAAAATATAATTCTTTTATCAACTCCCCTATTGAAAATATGATACAATTCGCCAGTAACAATTGGTGTTTTCCTCATACTGTCAGTAAGTATATTACTTGGCGGTTCGGTCGCCAAGTGAATTATGGATGATCATATTGAACAATTAACGAGACTCTTCCTCAAGTTCCCTGGGATTGGTGCTCGGCAGGCTAAGCGTTTCGCTTATTTTATTTTGAGTCAACCGGATAGTTATGTGAAGAATTTATCTGCTAGTTTGCTAACGGCTCGAGGCTCAGCGCAAGAGTGTACTCGTTGCTTCCGTATTTATGAAGGATCTAAGGGGGTCTGTCATATTTGCGCTGATACAGCCCGAGACCAAGATACAATAATAGTTGTCGAAAAAACTGCCGACATTGACGTCTTTTTGAAAACTCATTATCACGGATTATTTTTTGTGCTCGGCACTCTGATACCAATTACTAAAAAGGACATGATTGATGGCACTAATGCCAAAGCCTTGGCTGAAAGAATAAAAAAAGAAAAGAATCCGCCAGCTGGCGGACAGGTGGAAATAATCCTAGCCTTCCCTCTCACTCCAAACGGCGACCATACGGATTCTGTCATTCGTGAAATTCTTAATCCATATAAAGACAAAATATCTAGCCTTGGTCGTGGGCTCTCTACCGGCACCGAACTCGAATACGCCGATCCAGCATCCCTAGAGGCATCGCTTAAAAAACGGGAATAAAAAAAATGCACCGGGTTTACCGACGCATTTGCGTGAAATTATCTACCTATAAGTTACGGATACAGCTCCAAATAGTATTGATCTATGTTGAATGGCGAAATGTAATACCACATCCACATAAAAAATTCATTTTGGGTTGAAAACTCAGTACCGGTAGCAATTTCTGTATATTTCAGATACCTTAAATTGCCCATTGATGTCCTTAGTTTTGTATTAAGAGTAATAGTCATTGACTGTACCTGACCATAAAAATCAATCATTGTAATCTTATCCTTCCTTACTCGTACTTGTTGTGGTAATTTTACTATGAAAGTACTATCGTCTACCTTAACAACGTTCGCAGGCGTGATTGGCACTGGCAAAGTATTACCATCCTCCCATACTCCAACTGAAATCTGTGGAACTACCCCCATTGAACAATCCACCATTTTAATTTTGAGTGGTACCTCCTTAAGGAAATGATCACCACCAATTGAGTTAAAGGCTTGCTGAAAAATCCTATTTTGGCCCACAGAAAGTCCGTTTTGAGTGGATGCGTAATACTGGGGTTGTAACCACATATACGAATAGACTGACATCCTTTGCCTGCTTGTTAAATTTGGATGGACTGTTTTTAGTAAGCCCTGCTGGTCACGGTAAGTGTAACTTACCAGCGTTACGCTTGTGGTTGTTCTTCCTGAAACGACGCCGTTGCGTCCAATACCAGAGTAACTAAGGCTTGCTCCAAACCACCGCCCATTGTCACCTTCTGGCACAAAGTCACTCATTCCAGAGAACTCAACATCGTTGCCGGTGACTAAAATATTTCTTGTTTGACCAAAGTTGTCCCACATCGTGAATGTAGTGATGGGTTTTGATCCATCATTTACATTAATGTGAAACTTATAATTGGTTATCTGTACTGCACCTTCGATGCTTGACGCAACGAAATTAAAGGATATCCCATCAGCGTCAACATTCCCTGCGATACCGCAGTTAACATAGCCACCGTATTTGCTGAGCGAATCCCAGCCAATAATTTTAAGCGTCTTTGAGCTCTCAGGAGGAATAACGTCAGTCTTTCTACAGCTGACAGAAATAATGACAATCGGCAGAAGGGCCGTAAGTATTTTTTTCATACATA
>JBBUBB010000088.1:0-2137 GCA_038058445.1 Patescibacteria group bacterium | reverse complement strand
CAGCGCAGGAGAATGACATATATGGGCGGGCTGCTAGTTTTTCTAGTAGTGGTTGGGTTGGGGCTGGTTCGCAAGGCGACCAATGTAGAGCCGACATGTTTTGATAATAAGAAAAATGGTGGGGAAGTGGGGGTTGATTGTGGTGGATCATGCCTCCAGTATTGTCCTAACGAATTGGCTGATCCAAAACTACGCTGGGCCAGAAGCTTTGAAATTACCCCTGGGATTGTGCATGCTGTAGCTTATATTGAACACAGCTATCCGGCCTCTTCTGCTCGGGAAGTAAAGTATTTATTCAAACTCTATGATGAAAAGAATTCACTAATCACAGAACGCACAGGTACAACTTATCTCGGACCGATGGGGCGCACGGCCATAGTTGAGACACTTATTCCAACAGGCAACAGCACTGTGGCGACAACACGATTTTTCTTTCTCCCTCCTATCCCGTGGGAGAAGACTGATGAAGTGTTTTCTCAAGTTGTAGTCAAAACAGATAGAAACATTCTTGAAAATTTTAGTGAAGGCACTCGTCTAACAGTTACCTTAGAAAACCTATCAAGGTATACATTTACCAACATTGATGCAGTTGCGATTCTTTATGACAACAATGATAACGCCATCACTACTTCAAAGATATTAATGCCAACCCTTGATGCTCTTGCTAGGCAGACGATATATTTTACTTGGCCCTATAGTATCGAAAAAGAGTCAGTGCGTAGCATTGAAGTTGTCCCAAGATATAATCCTTTTTCCGCGACAGCCCTATGATCCGTCGACTATATAAAGAAATTGACTGGAGTATTGTGATTGCCGTTATTCCTCTGGTGCTCGGGTCTCTCGCCACCATGACCAGTTTTGGTGATTCATCTTCTTTGTTCACCAAGCAACTTCTATGGCTCTCAGTCGGGTTGATATTGCTTGTAGGGGTTGCGTTTACTGATGTAAGATTTTTGAGAGACTCTCGATATGTAGTAATAGCCTATCTGTGTTCTCTGGCACTTCTCGTTCTTGTATTACTTGTTGGAAAAACAGTTAAGGGGGCACAAAGCTGGTTTGGATTTGGCGACTTTTCTTTTCAACCAACCGACTTTGTAAAAATACTGGTTGTAATTGTGTTGGCAAAGTATTTTTCTCGTCGGCATATTGCTATTACTCAGTTTCGCCATCTCATAATTTCTGCTATTTACGCCCTTGTTCCAATTGGACTTATTCTTCTACAACCAGACTTCGGCTCAGCTATGGTGGTCGCGCTTCTGTGGCTTGGCATGGCGCTTGTTTCCGGCATATCAAAAAAACACATCTTATTGGTACTTGGAATAGCAATTGTTATATTTAGTATTTCTTGGCTATTCCTTTTTAAACCATATCAAAAAGCGCGTGTCGTTAGTTTTATAAATCCAACGAGTGACATACGGGGGGCCGGTTACAATGCTTATCAGAGTGTTATCGCCGTGGGTTCCGGCAAGATTCTTGGCAAAGGGCTTGGCTATGGCACACAGAGCCGATTAAACTTTTTACCTGAGTATCAAACAGATTTTGTCTTTGCGGCCTTTTCCGAAGAGTGGGGATTTTTTGGAAGCTTACTCGTACTATGTTGTTTTAGTTATATTTTGTGGCGCCTGAAAGTACACGCACAACGTGGAGCTAGCAACTTTGAAACACTCTTTTGTGTTGGCTACATGCTGCTCTTATTTGGGCACATTGTAGTAAATATCGGAATGAATATTGGTATAATGCCTGTGACCGGAATTCCGTTACCTTTTATGAGCTATGGAGGGTCCCACCTCTTGGCAGAGTTTGTCGGTCTGGGTATTGTCTTATCAATGACTCGCTACGAACGAGCCACGCACAAAAGTGACATAGATAATGAATTTGTTGGTTATGCTTAATATCAATACAGCATTATTTGAATTAGTTTATCAAAGCGCTGGGTATTGGCCTGTGCTTGATTGGTTCTTTATCATTTTGACTTCTTATATTACCTATATAATTATTGCGTTGACTGTTTTGTGGTCCATATGCTTCGCACCATTTAGAACGAGCGATATGCGGTAGATAATGCTTCTATTTGGACAGGCGGGGGAACTAGCACTATCACTATTTCTAACATGGGGGGTAGTTTGGATTACAAAAG
>JBBUBB010000087.1:0-3322 GCA_038058445.1 Patescibacteria group bacterium | reverse complement strand
CAAACATCATCATGGATAAGATGACTGGCAAATCAAAAGGATTTGGCTTCGTCGAGTTCGCAAGTGATGCAGAAGCTCAAGCTGCTGTTGATAAGCTCAATGGTAGTTCTCTCGACGGAAGAGAAATCTTCGTCGACATTGCTCGCCCAAGCGAAAAGAAAGAAGGAGGTGGAGGTTTTCGAAACGATCGATAATCTTTCTCCAACAAAAAACCATCCGCCAGCTGGCGGATGGTTTTTTGTTATACTAACACCATGATAACTCTCGCTTCTCCGATAGAATTGCTCATCAGACTTAAGAGTGATACTAAGACCGCTCTCGCCAGGCTCAACTTAAAAACAGTTCGAGATTTGCTTTACCACTACCCTACTCGCTATGCTGATGCCTCAAGCTTTCTTTCTATTTCAGGACTGACAGATGGCTCCCACGCTACAATTCGGGGAACTATAAAAAAAATAGAAAGTAAAAAAAGTTGGAAGACAAAAGTGCCGATGAGTGAAGCAATAGTCGAAGATGTTAGTGGTAGCATCAAGGTCATTTGGTTCAATCAGCCATATCTCGCTAAGATGCTCTCTGTGGGGCAGACAGTCGAGCTCACTGGCAAAATCACTATGAATAAGGACAAGCCAACCATGGTCAATCCGAGTACTCACGAAGAAAAAGCTCTACCAATAGACAGCCACGATTCGTTATTTGCTGGCAAAGAAAATGGAGTACTTACGCCTCTTTACCCAGAAACAAGAGGAATTTCGAGTGAATGGTTCTCTCATGCTATTGCTAGAGCATTATCTACTCTTGTCGAAATCCCTGACCATATTCCAGAAAATATTTTGAAAGAATATTCCCTACCAGCGCTCAAAAGTGCCCTAATCTGGATACATAACCCAAAGAACCAAGAGGACGCTTTAAAAGCTAGAAAAAGATTTGCCTTTGATGAAATATTTCAGATAAATCTGGCGCGCGGGCAAGAGCGAGCCAGACTAAAAAAAGAACAGGCTTATAGTATAAATACCAAGAGTGTAGATATAGATAATTTTATTTCTCGATTCCCATTTCCATTAACTAACGCTCAGAAATTCTCTATTGATAACATTTTGAAAGATTTAGAAAAAGACTCACCAATGTCGCGACTCCTAGAAGGAGATGTGGGAAGTGGTAAGACTGCTGTGGCTGCCACAGCTGTTTACGCCACAGTTATGAATAGGCCTCTAATAAAAAACCCTACTTCGCTGAAGCTTCGCGGGGCACAGCAAACTTTCGGCAACCTGCAAGTAGCCTACATGGCGCCAACTGAAATACTAGCGACACAACATTTTGAATCTTTCATAGAATATTTCCGCCACACTGGCATTTCTATCGCCCTTATCACTGGAAGTGGCTGTCGTAAATTCCCAACCAAGGTGGCTTCAAGTCGCACTCCCTGGACTAGCATCTCTCGTACACAACTCCAAAAATGGATTGCAAATGGTGAGATACCTATAGTTATCGGCACTCATGCTCTTATACAAAAGAGTCTGGTATTCAAACATCTGGCATTAGTTATCATTGATGAGCAACATCGCTTTGGACTAAACCAAAGAAAAAATCTGGCTAGAAAAGACAGCTCCGCCGGCTGGCGGATCCCCCACCTTCTCTCCATGACTGCTACCCCCATCCCTAGAACTTTGGCTCTAACTATTTATGGAGACTTGGACTTATCACTACTCGACGAGATGCCTGTTGGACGCAAACAAGTTATGACCGAAATTGTACTACCAAATAAACGAGAAGAAACGTATGAGCATGTCCGTAAATTAATAAAAGAAGGCAGACAAGTTTATATCATTTGCCCAAGAATAGACGAGCCTGACCCCGAGATGGCCAAAGCCGTCATTGCCAAGAGCGTTATGCAAGAAGCTAAGAGATTACAAAAAGATGTTTTTCCAGAATATCGCATTGGGGTACTGCATAGCAAAATGACAAAAGAAAAGAAAGAGTCTATTATGGAAGATTTTTATGCTCATAAAGCTGACATCCTAGTTGCTACCTCTGTGGTGGAAGTTGGAGTCAATGTCCCGAATGCCACCGCTATCATCATCGAAGGAGCAGAAAGATTTGGACTAGCACAGCTTCACCAACTCCGAGGGCGAGTCATGCGAAGTAGCTATCAACCGTATTGTTATCTGTTCGCTGATGCTAAAAGCGACAAAACAAAAGAGCGCATGAATGTCTTCATAAAAGCTAAGAATGGATTTGAGCTGGCAGAATATGATCTATCAATCCGTGGCACTGGAGAACTAACTGGGCTTAAACAATGGGGCATTTCAGACATCGGCATGGAAGCACTTCGAAATATTAAGCTAGTCGAAGCCGCACAAAAAAGTGCCAAGTATTTGATTGCTCAAGACCCAGAGCTATCAAAATACCCACTACTCAAAGAAGTTGTTAAACAATACGAACACATGCATTTTGAATAATAAAAAAGCCCCCGCAATCGCGGTGGTTAAGAAAAATGAAAATGAAACTAATGAGGTCGAAGCCAGGATTGTGGGATCGTGTTAAATGTAACCCCTACTGTAGCATTTTTGGCATCTCCAGTAGCAGAAGCCCCAAACGCAAAATTATGTGCTGGCCCAGCTGACATATCGCTCCACATGTAGTTCTGGATGATCGCCCCAGCGTTAGCTGTATTAGATGTCCACATTTTAGCGTTTATGTTATTAGGTGCAATTCCGCTGTTTACAAACCGGAAAGTCGGTGATGGCAGAATATTGTCTGTAGTTACAAGTTCAATAGTCCCAACATCTCCATCTGAGGCTTGATGATTAAATCCAGTAAATCTTCCACCAAGGACATATTCCACCGGAACACCAACAGGATTAACATACTCATGTAACCCAGAGACGGCAAATGTAACATGTACAATATTATCCCCCGGACCAATAGAATCAATAACCTGCCCTGCGCTGTTAGTAAATTTTGCGGGCACTGGTACTCCAGCAACTTTATAATACAGGTTCTTATATGACAAACTATCAGTGTGAGTAGCATTGTCAGTAAGAGTAACCTTGTAAGTTAACTGTTTGGTTGCAGTGTTACCACCTACAGACAGAATACTGATCTTGCTGCCGTCGGTGAGTACCCCGTTTTGTAGATTCCCAGGAATTATTATAGAGGTAATAATCTGCTTTGCTTTAAGCAACACAAATGAATTACCCACCCGATTGGTGTCGTTGCTCTTAGAAACCCCACTCGGATCCCTGTAAGAGACATTGTCGAGTGTAAGTTTCAGGTTAGAACCCGATGCATTGACTGTGACAGCCCCAATGATGGCCTTAACGGA
>JBBUBB010000086.1:0-13264 GCA_038058445.1 Patescibacteria group bacterium | reverse complement strand
GGTTTCAACAACCGACGCAGCTATGACATGGTCTCGTTCTCTTAAACAAGGTTCTCGTGGTGCAGATGTTAAGGATCTTCAAGTGTTCCTAAACATGTGTGCTGACACAAAGGTTTCTAATTCAGGAGCTGGTTCTCCTGGAATGGAAACTTCATACTTCGGTCCTGCAACGAAAGCTGCTGTGATCAAGTTCCAAGCTGCTCGTGGAGTTTCTCCACAAAGTGGACTTTTCGGTCCTCTTTCAAGAGCAAAAGCCGCTGATCTACAAGCGTCTTCAAACGTTTGTGGCGGCGGTGTGGTAGTTAATCCTCCACAATCAGGTCCTGTTTCAGCAATGCTTGCTGCAAACAATCCTGCTACAGGTACTCTTGTTGCTGGTCAAGCTACAGCTGACCTAGCACACTTTACCTTTAGTGGTATGGGGACAGTTACTGCTGTTACATTGCAACGCCTTGGCGTTTCTGCTGACACAACACCTTCAAATGTTTACCTCTTCGATGGGGCAGTTCGTTTGACTGATGCTGCTTCAGTATCAAACAATGGTTCAGTAACATTTAGTATGCCTTCAGGTATCTTCTCAGTTAATGGTCTTAAGACTATTTCTGTTAAGAGTGATATCGCAACTGGAACTTCAGGTCAAACTGTAGGATTCATGCTTGCAACATTCACTACATCATCTGGAGTTATGACTGTTAACCTTTCAGGAAACATTCATAACATTGCTTCAGCTACACTGGCAACAGTTTCAGCTGGAACAGTTACTCCTTCAGGAGCAACTCTTAACCCAGGTGCGAATGTAACTCTATGGCAATCAACTCTTACTGTTTCAAACAGAGATGTTTGGATGAAGAGAATTTCTCTTAGAAACATCGGTTCAGCTCCAGCTTCAGCTTTTGCTAACTTTAAGCTCTATGTAAATGGAGTAATGGTTGGTACAGCTACTGGTCTTGACGCAAATGGTTATGTAACATTCGATATGAATGCTGCGCCAGTATTGGTTGTTTCCGGTTCTCGAGTTGTGCGCATAGATGCTGATATTATCTCTGGTGCTTCAAGAACTGTTCATCTTTCACTCCGAAACGCTGCTGATGTTGACTTTGTTGACTCAAGCTTCGGTGTGAACATTACTGCTTCTTCTACACCATGGGCAGCATCTTCTGCTAACACAATCTCTGGTTCTTCAGGAGGTAGCTTGACTATCGAGAAGGATGTCTCTTCTTCATCAGGCAATGTCTCAGAAGGTACTAATGACAAAGTCATTGGTGTGTTCAAGGCTACTGCTTTCGGTGAACCGATGAAAATCGAGACACTTCGAGCAACCTTCACAGGTTCAGATGCTGATGTTGACTCTCTACGAAATGGACGCATCATGATTGGTGGCGTTCAGTATGGCTCAACAGCTACATTGTTAGAAGATACAACAGGTATATTCTATACAGCATACACACTCAACTACACAGTATACC
This sequence comes from Patescibacteria group bacterium, assembly GCA_038058445.1. Taxonomy (GTDB): domain Bacteria; phylum Patescibacteriota; class Minisyncoccia; order Phycocordibacterales; family UBA9973; genus UBA4124. The sequence continues at coordinate 11,798 of JBBUBB010000086.1, read as the reverse complement.
CAGGTACACCTGTTCTAATTGAGATTCGTGCTGATATATATGACAATGATGGTACAGACAACCTTTCAAACGGGGACACTATCATCGGTACAATTGCTGCTGGATCTTCAAACGTTCAGAAAGTTGACTCTCTTGGAACAATTAGCGCTCCATCTGTAGCAGTTGCGGGTAATACCTTGACTGTCGCTGATGCTTCAGCTACTTTGACTAAGAATGGTACTTACGCTAACCAAACAGTGGTACTTCCAACAACCGGCTTCAAGGTTGGTTCTTGGAATCTTGCTGGTTCTTCAACAGAAGACATTCTTTTGACTACATTGTCATTTGATGTTGATGAAGTAGATACAACAGGTGGAGTGTTCAACGAAGCAGATATGACAAACTTGTATGCAGTAGTGAAGAGTGGCGCAACAACAGTTGCTTCAACTTCACCTGTTGCTACAGTATCTGCTACAGACAATAACTTCTCTATCAACTACACATTAGTTAAGAATACAAATGTTTCTATCGAATTGTTTGCTAATCTTGCTGATGCAGGTACAGCGGCTGTTGCTCCTAACTCTGTTAAGTCTGACTTAACAGTTACTGGTACAGCCATGGTTTCTGGTGCTGGTGTGACTGCAACTTCTGCAGATACTGATGGCCAGACTATCATTGTTGGTTCAGCTTCAATTACAGCTACTCAAGATGCTTCAACTCCAGCTGCTTCTATTGTCTATGACAATCAGACAGCAACTGCTGCTGCATTCAAGTTCGCTGCTGTAACTGCTGCTTACAACATTACTGACCTTACTTTCACTCTTGCTGATGCTACAGTAGCTTCAAGTGTTGATCTTTATGATGGTGCTACTCTAGTTGCTTCACGACCTGGAGCTGCTACAGTAACCTTCTCTGGTCTTGCATGGAATGTTCCTGCAAACCAAAACAAAGTTCTTACTGCTAAGCTCGTACTCGGTAGTGTAGGTGTAGGTGCTGGTTCAACCGGTGCTTCACAGCTTCTGACTTTGACAGCTTTCACAGCTATCAACCAGTCTACTGGTGTGTCAGCTCTTGGAACAGAATCTGATCCTGCTGGAAATGCAATGTATGCATATGCAGCTGTTCCAAGTATCCAACAACTCGCTCTTCCTAACCTTACAATGACAGCTGGTACTAATACTATCGCTAAGTTTAGTGTTACAAGTAACGGTGGTTCTATTGCTTGGAAAGAAGTGTTGCTAGATATCAACAAATCAGCTGCTCCTACTTTGTCATCAGTGACACTATGGGATGTAACTAGTGGAGCTTCTCAAGTAACCGCTGTTGCAGCTTTCCAAAATGGAACAGCTGGCGTAGCTACAACTTGTGTTGCTGATAACACATTCTGTGAACTTATGGTCACAGTTGGTACAAAGGCTGATGATAATGTTGAACAACAAGTAAGTGGTACAAAAACTTACGAAGTTCGTGCAACTATCGGTGGTACTTTAGCCGCAGACGTATATGTAAGTTCAACACTTACATCTAACCTAGGATTTGTTGCTTCAAATGTGTTTACTACCGCTGACAACAGTGGTGCTGCAAACAATGCAACATTCGTTTGGTCAGATATCTCTGCACAAAGTCACGACACAGGAACTGCTGACTGGTCAAATGAATACAAAGTTGTAGGCATTCCAACAGCTAGCTCTTGGACACTTACTTACTAATTTACAAAATTAGTAAGAACATATAGAAATTTTCTATATAGTTAACAAAAAACCACCCTTCGGGGTGGTTTTTTGTTTTGGTGTTATAATAGAGCTATGAAAAAGATTGTGTTTTTATTTTTAATTCTGCTTGTATTACCGAGTGTTTCATTTGGGCAAACTTCTCAAAACTGCCTTGATTTGGCTACAAACATTAGGCAAGGTCAAAGAGATAGTAATTCAAAAAATGAGGTAGCATCTTTACAAGTCTTTTTAAAGAACAAGGGCTACTTGAGCGTGAATGCCACCGGCTTTTTTGGTCTTCAAACCCTTAAGGCCGTCAAAAGTTTCCAGAAAGCTAATAATATAAGTCAAACAGGGTTTGTTGGCCCACTGACAAGAGAGGCAATTAAGACATTAACATGTGTCCCAATTGTTCAAGAACCTTCTACACCCATTGTTACCCCTGAACCGCTACCAATAGTTCCATCCACAGAGCAGCCAGTAGTGCCGACTGTTGTTGACGAAATAATTTCTGCTGGCAACATATCTTCTTTAAGAGTTAAGACCAGTGGTGTTGTTAGTCTTTATACTGATTCAGCTGTTGTTATGGGGCAGGTTACCGCTGGTGCTCGATCAGGTACAGTTAGTTTCTTTGAGATAACCACCAACTCTTCAGCCTATAAGACCTCAGAAACAATTATTAGTCCTAAGTCTAGCCAAAAAACTAACGACAAGTTTCAGATTTCTATAACTGGATTAAAACCAGAAACAAATTATTATTTTAGAGCTTGTGCTGAAAACATTTCCCTCGGTCAAAAATCTTGCGGTGGAACATCTACTTTATTAACCAGTAAATAATTATTTATATGAATAAAGAAAAGTTAAAAATTATTATCACTATAGTTATTTTAGCGTTAATTGCTGGAGCTTTATATATGTTCTCTACGCAAAAGAAAGTTCAGGTAGGGGAGTCAGGAGAAACACCTATTGAGCAAAACACTGAGAGTGATCAAGACGAGCCTAGTATCTCAGCCCAAAAGCCTTCAGTAAAGTCTGAAAACCAAGCTCTCTTTGACAAGAAAATGAAAGAAGCCAGCGGTTACTTTGTTAAGGGCGATTACCGTTCTGCTGTCGCTTCTTATAATCAAGCTCTAGCGATCATTAAGAGCGAACATGCTTATGCTGGTGTATATTCTGCCAACCTAGCCCTAAAGGATTATCTAAATGCTGAGAAGGCAATACTTTCTGCTATTGAATTAAATCCAAAGAGTTCTGATTATTGGAGCTGGTATTTAGTACTCCTTAGTGATGGGATGAAGGCTTCGAGAGCCAAACTTGATGCTGTTTATAATGACGCCTATAACAAAGTTCCAGACAATAGGAAGGTCAATATCGCTACGGCCTATGCTCGTATTCTTGAAAATCTAGGGGACAATGCTGGTGCTATAGGGGAGTGGCAAAAGGCTATCGCCCTCAATCCTAGTATGAAAGACGCTTACCAAGCAGAAATAGATGCTCTCAAAGTGAAGCCACAATAGTTATGAATAATTTATTGAAGAACAATACCAGAGCTGTCGTTATCTTAGCCATTTGTCTGGGCATACTCGCTACTTTAATAGCTATTGGTAGCAAACAACTAACAGATTCGTTTTCTTTGCCAAGAGTTGGGACACCGATGATGGATGTGGGTAGCTCAATCAAAGAGAAAGAAATTACAGGACAGTCCGATCTTTCTCTATCAATATCAAACACAGTGCTTAACGACGATGCTTTGGATTATAGTGATTTTATAAAGCTCTATGGGGATAAAAGAATTCAGTTTGATGACAATTGTGGTGCGAGCCCTAGTAGTGCGTCTTTTAGTGTAGGGGATATTTTCATACTCGACAATCGCTCAAGCAAGGTTCAGGCAGTTAAGTTTATCGATGACCTATATGCGTTACCTCCGTTTCATGTCCGAGTTTTTGAACTAAAACGACAGGGGATATTCAATATTGATTGTGGTAGTTCAAAGAATGTCGCCAAGGTTATTGTCCACTAAGGTATTGCATAAAGCTAACCTTTTGGTAAAGTTATAGTATATGAAAAACATACCGCAGAATATAAAGATATTGTTAGGGGGGATATTGCTAGTTGTTATTTTTTTTCCTTATCGTTCGCGGTGCTCTAAAACCAGCAGTAACTGAAGAGCCTATCAATGAAACTCCTATAGAAGAAGTAGTTTCTACCAGTCCTAGCCCCAAGGGGGATACTGCTCCTGCCCCTGTGTACCAGTTGCCGTACACCGAAGCTGTGGCAAAGTATAAAGGTAGTCGTATTCAGTTTGATCAAAGTTGCCAAGCTATTCCGTCGAACCAAACATTTAAAGTAGGCACTAGTGTCATGATAGACAATAGAAGCCCGAAGACCACAACTATTTCATTTGGTTCATCAGCATACCTTATTGAAGCCTACGGTTATACAGTTGTAAGCTTAACAAAGGAAGGTTTGTTTACCGTAAATTGTAATGAACAGAGAAATGTTCTAACCCTATCTGTTCAAAAATAATTTAACTTAAAAAATACCACATAAATGTGGTATTTTTGTTTGATTAATTTTATATATTTTGGGATAATTGTTGGTAAATAATATTTCATTAAAAACAAAATAGGCTCTAAGGAGGAGCCTCGTTATGAAAAAATTATCCTTTCTTTTATTATGGGCTTTCTCTTTCAAAGCCACATACTCCCAGTCGTGGGCACCATTACCAGGTGGCTCATTAAATGGAAGTGTAACTTCCATGATTTCGTTTGATGGATACAGATGGTTCTCTGGCGGTTTTTCTAATTCTGTTGCTAGGCATAATGGTACGAATTGGGTAAGCACTCCGCCAACGACTGCACCCATAAGAGCCTTTTGTGTATGGAACAATGTTTTGTATGGTGCAGGTTCTTTTCCTTTTGGTGGCAATACTTATGGTGCCGTTAAATGGAATGGAACAGGCTGGGATTATTTTGGTCTCATAACAAGCGAGAGTCTCTCTACTTTAACTGTCTTTAATAATCAGTTAGTTTTTGGTGGCAGAGCACCATCTATTGATGGTGTACCAATAAGCCATCTTGCAAAATGGAACGGATCGACATGGTCTTCTTTTCCTTTTACTATAACTTGCTCTTGGGCAGTTTTGGCAGATATTAGAGCTGTAGAAACAATTAATAACTACTTACATGTTGGTGGTGATATTAGTGATATAAACGGTGTGTCCTCAAGTCTTGCCTTCAAGACCGACGGAACATCTGTTATACCACTTAGCCTAGAACCAAATTATTATGTAGCTGATTTTGCCAAATACCATGATTCTGCCTTTTGCACCGGGAATTTCCCTTTTGGGCCATTTCCTGCGAACCAAGGTTCGCCGGGAATTGTCAAAACAAATGATGTAATCTGGCATCAGGTTGAGCATGGCTTAAAGTTAAGAGGTCTATCTATGAGTGCTTCGCCGGTAGGATTATATATTGGAGGTTCATATAGTAATGTTTGTTATAACATACCGTGCAATCATGCTGATGTTGGCAATCTTGGTATGTGGGATGGTACCAGTTGGAGTAACCAATCAAACGGCTTATTTAATCAAGGGAATGAAGTTATCAATTTCGTTTACACTGATTATTCTACCAACCTCACTTATGCAATGGGTAGTTTCCACACATCGCAAGGTGATGTGGCTGATTATATCGCTGTAAAAACGTCTTATCCGTTACCTGTTCACTTGTCATTATTTACTGCCCAGCTTAGTGCTGACAACGCCAACACTGTTTTGTTAAGGTGGCGGGACGAGACACCAGATGATCAGAATTTGTATGAGGTGCAAATGAGTACGGACGGAACCAATTTTTACAAAATCGGCGCTGTTGCTGGGCATTCCAATGTGAATGACTATTCATTTGTCTATCCCAACAAAGACTGCGGAAAGTTGTTCTTCCGATTGCACTTCGAGAACGATTATTCTCAAGTACGCCCCATCACCATCCCATGTCTCAAACCAACCCTGATCTTTAAGCAAGGACAGTCCTTGCTTATGGTCAACACACCAAAACCAGGGCAGGTAAAGATATTTAGTTCGTCAGGGCAAATGATAAGCTCGTTTAGTGTGTCAGTTGGCCGGACAGAAAGACCTATTTCTGGTATGGTTACCGGCGTCTACTTTGTCACATTTGTCAGTTCTTCTGGCGACCTCATTACCCAAAAGATTATGATCCAATAGCCTTCTTTGTTCTTTCAAAATCCCGCAGGTTTTCCTCGGGATTTTTTATTTTAGCTTGCCTCAGCAAGGACAGTCCTTGCTTATCGCGCCGCTAGATTTATAATTATAAGATGTTACGAAAAGACCCGTTCGTCACTGGCGAGTATTACCATATATACAACAGAGGTGTTGATAAGCGAGTCATCTTTAAATCAGAGAAGGACTCTAAACGATTTGTAATGCTTTTATATATCTCAAACTCTAATAGTGAAAAGAAATTTCGTTTAGACAATCTTATAAATCAACAAAGGAAGACATTTTCAGAAGTTTTATTAATAGATAAAGGAGAATCTCTGGTATCTGTCGGTGCTTGGTGTCTAATGCCAAACCATTTTCACATCATTTTGAAGCAAGAAGTTGACGGAGGAATTACGAGTTTTATGAAAAAATTAGGTACAGCATATTCTATGTTTTTTAATATCAAATATAAGCGACAAGGAGCACTCTTTGGCGGACCATTTAAGTCAAAACTAATCGGAGTTGATGATGCGTACCTACGCCATCTTTTAGCGTATCTTCATTTGAATCCTCTCGAGATACAGTTTCCTAGTTGGGATACAAAGTTACGATTAAAAAATCAGAAGATGAAAGATTTTTTAAAATCTTATGACTATTCAAGTTATCAAGAATATCTAGGAGGAGAGAGGGTCGAGCAGGGGATTTTGAATAAAGAAGCATTTCCAGGCTACTTCCAAGCAAACAAATCTTTCGACAGTTTTATTGATGATTACCTATCTTTTTTGGTCAATGAAATACAACCTTAAGCAAGGACTGTCCTTGCTTAAAATGTCCTTGCTTAAAATTATTCCTGGTCTAAGATGTTAATATATAATTATGAAATACATTAGCAAACGGCATTTGGTTATTCTTATGATTATTATTGTGGTTCTGGGGGTGATGCTTCTACTCGGGGAGCGGTTTGCCAACAGTTAGTATCCTTTGTCTCTAGTATTTGTTCTGCGGGGGTGTACAATTGTGGGATTAAACAGTTAGATATTAATATTAAAAATTTTGTTAAAAAATATGAAAAAAATCTGGATCATTGTCGTTATTGTTTTAATAGTTATCGCAGTCTTGCTAAGTAGCAAAAAGAAAACTGTGGAGGATAATAATGTAAATAGTGTAGGCAGCACAATGCCAGTTCCGGGGTCAAATGTAGAGGAGAAAATAGTTGAACCTTCTTCAGAAAATACTGAGGCATTCACAGTTAGTGGTGGCAACTTTTATATGAAACCAAATATTATAAAAGTAAAACAGGGTGATACTGTTGCTATTACTTTCAAAAATGATGGTGGCACGCATGACTTTAGGATTGATGAACTTGGAGTGAAGACAGCGCTTCTTCAAAGTGGGGGTCAGGAGCAAGTCACTTTTGTTGCTAATAAAAAGGGGAGCTTCGAGTATTATTGTTCTATTGGTCAACACCGTCAGAACGGCATGAAGGGCACTTTGGTTGTTGAGTAAGTAGCCACTATTAAAGACAGAAAATCATCTGTAGCAAAAAGTCCGACACGTAGTGTCGGACTTTTTGTATGTTGACGAAATCAGGCTTTCTGCTATTATCTATGGCGTGTAGATCAAAGACAGTGGGGGACGAAAGTCTTAATAATCCTGCCGAGGTCGAAATCTCTCTACACTTAAGTTAACAACAAAAAATTATGGCAATATCAAAAGACAAGAAGAAGTCTATTGTTGCCTCATTCAAAGACATTCTCTCTGACGCGAAGTCAGTAGCGTTTGTTCAGTTCAATCGCCTCACAGTGAAAGACGCAATTGCGCTTCGACGTGCCCTCCGTGCGGAAGGTATCACCTACAAAGTAGGCAAGAAGACATTGCTCAAGCGCGTGCTCACAGATCTTGGTATCAAAGGTGAACTTCCTCCTCTTGAAGGAGAGATCGCAATCGCAGCGAGTACTGATGCTATGGCACCAGCTCGTGTGGTATATGAATTTCAAAAGTCACATACTGACATGATCACTCTTGTCGGCGGCGTATTTGAAGGAGACTACAAAGACAAACAAACTATGGTTTCTTTGGCGACGATTCCATCTCGCGATGTATTGCTTTCACAAATTGCGTATCTCCTAAAGAGTCCTATGCAAAGATTAGCAATCGCCGTGGGTGAAGTGTCAAAGCAGAAGAGCTAAATCTATTAACTTTTAATTTAAAATTATTATGGCAAAATTTGATTCATTTCTTACTGAACTCGAAGGAGCATCAGTACTAGAACTAAACGATCTCGTAAAAGCGATCGAAGAAAAATTTGGAGTCTCTGCTGCAGCAGTTGCGGCCGCTCCAGCTGCAGGTGCCGCTGCTGGCGCTGCAGAAGAGAAGGATGCGTTCACTGTGGTACTAGATAGCGCAGGGGAGCAGAAAATCGCTGTTATGAAGGTAGTTAAGGAAGCTCTCGGACTTGGGCTAAAAGATGCCAAGGATCTTGTAGACGCCGCTCCTGCTACTCTTAAAGACGGTATGAAGAAAGACGAAGCTGAAGCTCTCAAGAAAGGTATTGAGGAAGCTGGCGGTAAAGTTACTCTTAAGTAATTTAACTAAAAAATTAAACAAAAACACTCCTGTTGACAGGAGTGTTTTTGTTTCGTATTCTTTAATTGAATTAAACATTTTTTCATTCACTAAAACCTTTATGTATGAAAAAGATTACCTTACTTTTGTCATTATTTTTATTTACCGGTCTCCTGTTTGCTCAAAGTGAGCAAACACAGAAACCTGCCACTATCGCAGAGCAAACAATCGTCTACCCCAATCCAGTAGAAAGTCTGAACCCGGTTAATGTAACTCTTCCATTGGGCGTGGAAGTTAAAGCGGTTTCTTTTGTAAAAATGAATGGGTGGGAGCTTATCAGTTGGTCAAGGGTGAATCAAAACCAGCAACAGTTAAGATTGTCGCTACCAGAAATGAGCACCGGGGTTCATGCGGTAAGGCTTGAGCTCAAAAAAGGTGGTTTTATTACAAAAAAACTTTTAGTAGTAAGATAACTATGTTTACCGGGAAGCCCCTTGACTCAGGGGCTTTTTATTTCGGCACACAATAGGCTTGGACACAAGGGGAAGTAGAGGACTATAATAGGAGAGTTAATAAGTGGAAAGCTAATTAAATAATACAGAGAAATGGATATTCTAGCAAAACTCTTCGGTGGGGCCTCTCGTGTCAAAATCATGCGTCTTTTTCTTCTCAATCCCGAGCAAGGTTTTGAGAGTGTTGATGTGGCAGAGCGTTCTAGGCTTAGCTCTTCCGCTACTCGCCAAACAATTGCTCAATTAGGAGCTATGTCGCTCATCAAAAAACGAGCTTTTGTCAAAGAGGTAGCCAACAAAAGAACAGGCAAAACAAAGAAGAAGCGAGTACAGGGATGGTTCCTCAATCCAGAATTTCCCTATATTAGTGAAATGAAGGCCTTACTCATTGAAGGGGATTTTTTCAAACATGATGAGCTGATCAAGAGATTTCGCCCCGCAGGCAAGGTCCAACTCCTTGTTGTCTCAGGTGTTTTTATTCAGCAAAGTGATAGTCGTCTGGATGTACTTCTAGTGGGGGACAATATAAATAAAAAGTATGTTCAAAAAGCCGTTTCAGTCCTGGAAAGTGAGCTTGGCAAAGAGCTCTCCTACGCTGTTTTTGACAGTACTGACTTTAAATATCGAGTTTCTATGTATGACAAGCTTCTCCGCGATATGTTTGAGTTTCCGCACCAACAGCTCTTAGCTTCAAAGGAGTTTTCCACCTTCACTTTCCCAAATTAGGCCAGTTGGGCTATAATATAGGTACTACTCGTTTGGGCTTCCCCAGGAGTATTAGTAATTAACAGTTTTTCAATATGGCGCTAAAGCGCTGAACACATATGCTCATACAAACATGGAGTGAAGTATTTCGGGTGTCATTACAAGGCCTTTGGTATGGTTTTGTACAGACATTCCCAAAGATTTTACTTGCCGTTATTATCTTTATACTTGGATGGATCGTGGCTTCAACACTTTCCAAGATTATTACTTCAACGCTTGATGCTCTAAAGCTCGACAAACTCTTCAAGAGTGCTGGGGCTGAAGAAGCTCTAGCTCGTGCTGGATGGCGCCTACACATTGGGAAGTTCTTTGGCGAACTCGTAAAATGGTTTGTAGTTATCGTTTTCTTGGTTGCGTCTCTAAACATTCTTAACCTTGATCAAGTAACTATGTTCCTTCAGCAAGTTCTGGCTTACATTCCAAACATTATCATTGCCGCTCTTGTTCTCGTTGCCGGTACTCTCCTTGCTGACTTTGTTCGCAAGTTGGTTTCTGGCGGTGCATCAATGGCCAATGTACGTAGCGCAAAGATGCTAGGAAGTATTTCTTACTACGCTATCTGGATCTTGGCTGTTGTTACAGCTCTCGACAAACTTGGTATCTTCGGATACTTTGGACAAATAATCTTTACTGGTCTAGTTGTAATGCTCGCTCTCGCTTTCGGACTATCATTTGGTCTCGGTGGCAAAGAAGCTGCAGGACGATGGATTAATAAGATTTCTGAAGATCTAGGAAAATAATAGCCCCTATTTCTAGTCCCAAAATAGCCCTCCGCCAGCTGGCGGATTGGGCTATTTTGTTTACCTGTGGGCAAGATAAACCAATTACTTGACAGTGGTTTCTGCCTCGTATACAATGTGCCCACTTATGAGTAACTACGAAAAAGCAACCAATATCTAGGGCCTACGCCACAGACATGTTGCGCCGCCCTATGAAGGCGGTTTTTTCGTCCAAAATCATAAGCGTTGTTACTTGATAACAAAATCCTGTCCCACTCTTAGTTCGTATAAAAATACTAACTGCAGGAGAGGGGAGACAGATGTCGAAATATATGGCAAGCGGTTGCCAATATGGAGACAAAATAAGTAAGCAAACTACATTCCTTAAGCAAGAATGTAGTTAGAATGATTTCTAGATTTCCTAATAGGAAATTAAGAGCATATGGCGGATGCCTTGGTTCTACATGGCGATGAAAGACGTAGTATGGCTGCGATAAGCTTCGGGGAGGTGCCTAACAACCTTTGATCCGGAGATTTCTGAATGGGGAAACCCAATAGAGTAAACCTCTATTATTTTGACACGTAAGTTGTCATTATGCGCACCTCGGGAAGTGAAACATCTCAGTACCGAGAGGAAAATAAAAAAATGCGACGTAGTCGCGACATTCCCCAAGTAGCGGCGAGCGAAAAGGGAACAGCCCAAACCGGAGCATCATGCAGGATATGACAAAACAATTTATTGTTAGTTGTATCCTGCATGATGCTCCGGGGTTGTAAGGCAGTGAGTCTCGTTTTACGAGAAAAGTTACAAAATGTATGTATAGAAAAAGTTGTTGGAAACCAACACCATAGTGGGTGATAGTCCCGTATTCGAAATACATATATCTTTTTATCACTGTTCTTGAGTACTTCAGGACACGAATAGCTTGAAGGAATCCACCAGAACTAACTGGTAAGGCTAAATACATTGTAGAGACCGATAGTGAACTAGTACCGTGAGGGAAAGGTGAAAAGTACTCCGAGAGGAGGGTGAAATAGTACTGAAACCATATGCTTACAAGGAGTCGGAGCGGGTATTTATATCCGTCACGGCGTGCCTATTGAAGAATGAGCCAACGAGTTTATGCGTGCGGCTTGGCTAAGGAGTACAGCTCCGGAGCCATAGCGAAAGCAAGTGTTAATAGCGCGTCTGCCCCTCGGGGCGGTCGTACACATAAGACCCGAAGCCAGGTGAGCTATCCATGAGCAGGGTGAAGGTGTGAGAAATCATGCTGGAGGCCCGAACCGGTAGATCGTACAACGTCTTCGGATGACTTGTGGATTGGAG
>JBBUBB010000085.1:0-2700 GCA_038058445.1 Patescibacteria group bacterium | reverse complement strand
GATTCTCGGCTCAGTCAGCCTCGAAACACACCAAAAGCCATATATGTAGCTCGCTCTTTAAGTCTGCTATACTTTAAGGACTTTATAACTTTAAACTTTTCACTAACTCATGTTATACGAATTTTACGGAGAAGAGTGTCCGCATTGCCTAAAGATGCTTAAGTTGACTGAAAAACTGATGAAGGAATTTCCTGATGTAAAAATTGTGCGAAAAGAAGTCTGGCACAATAAAGAAAATATGGCTTTGGTAAAACAATTCGACAACGACGACCAGTGTGGTGGCCTACCATTTTATTATGACGACCAAACCAAGAAATGGCTTTGTGGGGAAGTGAAGTATGAGGAGCTGAAAGAATGGGTCGGGAAATAAAAATCAGAGTTTTGTAACTCTGATTTTTTAACAATTAAGTATGATCACTCGCCGATTTGCATTTACTCTTTTTAAAATCTCAGCGGGCTTGTTGTAAGAAAGATCAATTCTTTTTTGAACCCTTTCAAAGAACTCTTCCGCAATTTCCGGTTTGATAGCCCTAAGAATATGGATATCGGAGCCGATTTGTTGGCGAAACGGCGGGCCAAGGTCTTTGAGCTCTTTTTTGGTGTACGTATGTTTTATTATCATTGTTATCGGTTTGTTTAAGTATAGCAGGTTGTTAATCTGGGTGCTCAAAAGTTGGAACCACCTACCCATATGGATTTTCGAGGCCTCTGAGGCGATTATACAAACAAGGGGCTTTCAAAAAGGTGTTGCTGGATAGGGAATAAGCAGAAGTTGGTATCACAGAGTAGGAGTTGAACTATTTTCAGATTGATGTATATTTGGTAAATACTACTAATTCAACGAAATACCCATGGCTTACGAAAATAATGAAGTTGGACCAAACCTCGAGAGTCTCATTAAGGAAAGATTTGGCGAAGAAACAGATTTTGATAGTTTAGACAAAGAAGCCCTAGAGGCTCAGTATGTAAATACGAACAGAACAAAAAATTATTTTTATCGTGTCGGGGATGATGGATCAATTGAAAAATTAAACTTCACTCTTTTTAATGTTCCGTATGATTACATTGAAAGTCTTCCAGAAGGCCGGAATGTTATATATGCAAGAATCTCTGACTTTATGACAAATGTAACCCAACCACTATCTTATATTGTTCATGAACAAGTAATAGAAGAAGGTGTGGGTGATGAAAAACACGAACTTGCTAGAACTGCAACTGCCTACAAGGTTATTAAATAGAAAAAATAAAACTGCCCCAAAAGCAGTTTTATTTTAATTGTCCTCTCGGTAGGACCGCTATGCTTATCTCCCTCGACTAAACATTTTCCAGTCAAAAATGTTTGTCTGGGCACCGACTCGTCTATTTTCTCTGCTGAGAAAATAAGACTCCGTCGCTCGATTCCTACACGCACGGCAAGCAGTTGTCGTGCTCTCGAGGACCATGTAAAAAGCCCCACATGGGGGCTCATTACATGGTCCTCTCGGTAGGAATCGAACCTACATCATAACTTCCGCAAAGTTACGTCCTATCCATTGAACGACGAGAGGGAAAGATAGTAAAAAGTTGTAAAGTTGAAAGTTTATAAAGTAAGTCTCAACTAAAAACCAATTCTATCAAACAGTGCGATGCTTCGGGATTCGCGCATCTCTGTTTCTTTTGTATGCGGGGATAGAGCCTCACGCACCTGACCGACACTTACTCCAACGAGGGGGAGTGAAAGCGTTGGCACAAAAGAAGTTTTGACGAGCAGTAACAGCTTAGCTTCTTTGCCAGTTTCGTCAAGCCAAAAACTAGTGATACTTTTGTACTCTATCAAGGACTCGTTTATTGTGACACCTTTCTCGCTAATACTTATAGTGAGCTCCTTTGGATGTTTGAGAGCGTAAATGATAGTTACCGCCCCAGCAATTATAAGAAAAATCCCAAAGAAAATATTTCCATAAAAGAAAGCCACAACCGCAGATAAAATGGCCACCAGACCAATAGTCCAAATCCAATCAGGATGGCGGTCTTTCTTTTCGAATTCCATAGTTGTCCAAGATAATGGTTGCATATCAATTAGTGTATCACGAAACTTACTCTGGCTTTTTGTCGAGTTTGTCTAGTCTAAGAGCTTTTACGCCGAAGTAGACAACAAGAGCGATAATAACGAAGTCAACAAGAGTAGATATAAATGCTCCATATTTCAAAGAAACACTACCTATGTTGAAAGCCCTATCAACTAAGTCTACCTTGCCCAGTAGTGCTCCAACGAGTGGATTGATGATGTTGTCGACGAGGGAGGCAACCATTTTTGAAACAGCGCCACCGAGAATGAATCCAACAGCCAGTCCGACTACTCCCTGAGTTCGTATAAAGTCCATAAAACCTGACATTTTTTGTTTGATCATATGAAGTAGTATAACAAATTAAATATAGAGGGATTCGGTCACGAGTTACTTAGGGGGATTCTCCTTCGGCTTTTTCTTCGTCAGACACTCAGAAAAGCCTAGGTACCGACTCAGTATGTTTTTTCTACTGAAAAAACATACTCCCGTCGTTCGAATCCCCACGAAAGCTAGTGAAGACTAGCTTTCTCCACCGCCAGAAAACGAAATCGGAATCAGAGCGAAAAATATGGTCGGCGCGAAGCGCCGTCTGTTCTGCATTCCCCCCAAAAAATTCTGAATCTGAAAGGATTTTCCACGCTCCGCGTGGCTC
>JBBUBB010000084.1:0-2177 GCA_038058445.1 Patescibacteria group bacterium | reverse complement strand
AATACTTGCTAGAAAAGGAATAAATGAAAGTACCACTACTGCCAACCCTCCGAGCATCAGAACCGGGATGATGGGTACGAGTAAGATATTGGCTACTGGTGAAACTAGTGGGAATAGTCCTGAGAAATACATCATATACGGCAACATAAATATTGGGAGTCCAACTGCCAAAATAGTTGTTTCCAGCCAAAAAGATTTCTTATCTGGTTCTTTTGAAAATTTCTTTTTCAATATTGGTAACAACATAATAATGAAAAATGTTGCTAAAAAAGAAAGATGAAATCCTGGGTCTACAAATATCGTGGTTGGTGAAATAAAGAAGAAAAATAAACCAGAAAGAAATAGTGCCCGAAGTGCTTGATAATTTTGAAGAGTCATACCAGCAAAGAGCGCAATACTACCCATAATCCCAGCTCGCACAGCGGCGACTCCTGCCCCACTGACCAAAACAAGGGTGACTATACCTAAAGCAATAAGAATAGTTTTAGCCCTAAACGGTAAACGCCGAAGCAAAAGTCCGAGAAACCCAGCAAGAATTGTGATGTTGTAACCAGAAAGAACAAGTGTGTGAAGTGTCCCCGTCTCTCGAAATATATCTGAGAGATACTTAGGAATGCCTCCCTGAAAACCAACTAGCATTCCAGCTACAATGCCATCTACTGGAAAATTTATATGCAGAGCCAGTGTTTTAGCAATCCAGCTTCTAATTTGAGTTGCAACCTTGGTGAAAGAAAGACCGCCGCTCTCTATTTTCACCACTTGTCCAAAACCAACGACAGCATCAATGCCCTTACTTTCTAAATATTGACCATAATCAAAAGTCCGACCTGTCTCAGTCAGAAAATCTTCTGGCTTTTCTACTTTGCCACGCACTGATACTTTATCTCCCGGAAGAAGCTCTTGCTTTTCTCGAAGGGTGACTTGAATATTGGCATCACTATTATCTATTCGGACAGCAAGAAGTGTTTTGTCCAACCTTTCATCAACGGTCCCCACCTTGCCAGTAAAGGCTTGATTGCCAAGTTGCACATCACGCACTGGTATCATCCACATTCGCAGAGCACCAAGCATGATAGTAGCCCCAATAGCCAACCCTAAAACTAAAGACCTTCTACCTCTAATAACAAAGCAAAAAACTGCCCCACAAAGAGCACTGACAATGCCGATAACCCCAAGCGACAGATGAAAGCTATAAAACAGTGTCGCCCCCAATATGAGACTGATACAAAATAGTATCAACATAAAGATAATTATACGAGGTTTGACAAACTTTCTCAAAAAGGTAGTGTTGAGAAAAAATCTAAATGGAAAATAAGCTAACCCCTTCAGAGTTTGCTGATAAACTTGAGAAGCTTGACCCAGCCAAACAGCATGGTGGGTATATACCAAAAACAATTCCGTTAATTATAAAATTATTAAGGGAGTGTAACTTAGAATCAGCAAAAGCCACCTATGAGTGGGAGGCTGACAAATTAGCCTACCATAAAGAAATTGTTGAAATGTTAGATGGTTTCTTTTACTAAGCCCTGCCTGTACAGGGTTTTTATTTTACAAAAGTGTATAGTCCTGTATCAAAGAAGTTTCTTCTGCTTTGGAAAATACTTTTTTATATTTCGCTCCTTTTTTGCCCCTTACTCGCTTCTCACATTCTGCCCAAGTTTTGTCGGCGTAAACCTTGCCATTTACTAGTGATACATATGAGTAGACCGGACCGGTTGTTTTTGATTTCTTTTTTGATCCGCCATCTGGCGGAGCTTTTTTGGTGGTAGTACCAATTTCTTTCAAAAATGCATCATACTCTTTTTGTGATCCCTTGAAGTGCTTTTCTTTTTTTCCTAATGCAGCCGCAACTGCTAATTCATCACATCTCTCATTATATAAATCTCCTGCATGACCTTTTACTTTTTCTATAGAAAGTCTTTTGCCATATTCTTTAAGTAGTATCAAAAGCTTTTGCCAAATATCTTTGTTCTCAACTGGAGTTTTCGCTGTGGTTATCCAACCCTTTTTCTCCCACCCATAAACCCAAGAGTTCAGTCCGTTTACCACATAAGCACTGTCAGAATAGACAACTACTGACCCCTTGTGAGTTCGCGCGCCACTATCTGAGAGTACTTCGAGAACTGCTTGTAATTCCATTTGGTTGTTTGTTGCCTTCTTTCCGCCAGCTGGCGGAC
>JBBUBB010000083.1:0-3549 GCA_038058445.1 Patescibacteria group bacterium | reverse complement strand
CTTTCAATCCATAGCAGGATTTATTAAAGAGTTTAAGCTCAGGCGCCGACATGACAAATACTACTATCCGCTACTATTAAACAAAGTTCTTGGTCTTTCAGAGTTAGTGTCACTTTTCCCTATCCGTGAAAAAATATCTTTCTCCACCGATCCTCTGTCTTTTGCATATTTTTTTCTGGAATACTGCTTTATGACATCTGAATTTGATCTGCTTGCTACTTTAATTGGCGCTGTTACAGCACTGAAAGGTTTTGACGAAGCGCCATCAATCATAAGTTTCAGGTAAATCGCATACTTTGGCAGACTTATCAGATCACTTTCATTGAACTCAGGATAAAACTCTTTTGCCAAATACTCGGCATCCGTAATACCTATCCTGAAGGAAATAACCGTTCCGACATTACCGAATACGGCTGCTCTTATCTTTTCATTAATTTGTTCTATGTACTGATGCGATAAGAATAAGGAGAGTTTGTACTTTCTTGCTTCTGACAGAATATCAATGAAGGAAAGCGAGACAAAGGAATGCATCTCGTCAACATACAGATAAAAAGGTTTACGTTCATGTTCCTTTTGTGTAGAGCGATATAGCGCCGCAAGTTGTATAGAAGTAATCAAAATGCTTCCCAAGAGAGAGGCGGATTCTTCACCAATCTCCCCTTTAGATAAATTGGCAATCAGGATTTTTTCTTTATCCAGTACTTCCTGTACACGAAAACCCCTGATTTTCTGTCCCACAATGTTCCTTAGGTGAATGCTGGTAAGAAATACCCCCGTCTTATTAAGTATCGGGCTAATTACTTCAGACCTGAGTGCCGGAGAATATTTATCAAACTCATTCCTCCAAAACTGCAGTGTATGTTCATTCGTAACATAAGTAAGTACCCTGTTTCTGAAATACATATCCGTTAAAAGTGGCTGGATATCAAGAAGTGTGGCATCCGGATATTCAAGGAGACTCAGGAGAGCAAAGCGAAGGACATATTCCAGTCTCGGCCCCCAGGAATCAGCCCATATCTTTTTGAATGTGGAAATAAGGCCGGAAGCAACCAGATGGTGATAATCGGGATGTACCGCCTTTAGGGGATTAAAAGCAACCGGAAATTCAATATCCTTGGGATTAAAATAGATTACATCATCTATCCTTTCTTCCGGTACATAGTGAAGTATTGACTCTGCAATATCGCCATGCGGGTCTATTACACAAAGGCCCTTCCCTTTCTGGATATCAGAAATAGCCATATTCATAAGCAGGGTTGATTTACCGACTCCCGTTTTTCCAATTACATAGATATGTCCAAATCGGTCAGCGTCTTTAATACTGAATGGTTGTTCTTTGTTTCTCCAGTTGGTAATGCCGACAGGGGTGCGATCATACATGTCTTTAATTCTACTTATGCAGTATTATTCAAAAAGACAGGGAATTTTGCTTAACCATCAAATCTTAGTTTGGCTTGCATAATACAGAGGCCTGTGATAAGATGAATGTATTGACGGCTTCGGCCTCCGAGAAAACCCCTCACGGGGTTTTCGATGTTTTAGGCAAGAAATGCCAGAAATTGATCTTTAACTTTTTTAAATTCCCCTTCATCAAGGGTGCTGATCTTCCGGAGCAGCCGTTTGGTGCTGATTACCTTAACCTGGGATATTTTAGCAAATGAGGCTATTCCAGCTGTGACAATAGGGCAGTGATTCTTATCTGCTTTTTGTCTGGTAGTGAGGGGCAATACCAGAACCATATCTTTATTGATATATTTTAATATCAGCGAAGGGCGTTCAAATTTTCCATTCTTTCCGTCAACTTCTACTCCGATATTAATACCCAATGAGCACCACCAAATCTCCCGCTCATTGCAATATGGATGATGATTTGTATTATGGATGTACTGTTTTTCAATATTCCAGTTTTCAAAATCTTTGTGGTACATAAAAATATTTTATCGCATTATGACTTGGTGGGGCGAAATCCATAGTCTACTCCTCTCCTTAAAGGTGGCGGTAATTGAATATTCAGCATAAAAGGGATACGAGCTATAGAATTTTGTTGCATTGTGTCCTGACGATTCCGATAGATAGTCCCATATTACTTCCCCATCATTAACTTCTGGAGTTCCCCTTGGTGCTTGCGCATGACTTCCATAGAAGCTGCCATTTCACTTTTGCCTGATTTTTTCTCTGCTTCAATCTCCTTAGACATCTTCTTGAAGAAATCAGGGTTGGCTGATACTGCGGCCATAATGGCTTCTCGTTGTGCCGTCGGCAATCCCTTGAGCTGTCGCTCCATCAACTTATTTGTAAGCATCTTTTTTAGTCCAAACATGGTGCTATGGTATCATAAAAACATGCCGGAATCTACTCGTCATAGCTTGGAGGAAATCAATGTTTATTGGCAAGAACACTGTGCTTGTATGCTCAAAAACACTGCCACTAGAGCAGTTTTTGGTAATGGAAATCCTCAAGCTGAGGTAGTCTTCATTGGTGAGGCACCAGGGAAGAAAGAGGATGAAACTGGGGTGCCATTTGTTGGAGCAGCAGGAAAATTCTTGGATGAAATGTTAGAGAGCATCAAAATGGAGAGAAGTGATATTTATATTACAAACATCGTAAAGTACAGGCCGCCAAACAATCGCGACCCAGAGCCTGGTGAAAAAGAAGACTGCAAGGATTGGCTACATGAAGAGCTAAATACTATTGCACCAAAGTTAATTGTTTTCCTAGGGCGACATTCTATGAATCACTTTTTTCCAGATCTAAAAATATCTGAAGCACACGGAAAGTTAATAATTAAAAATATTACAGGAATTAATACACAATACTTTTTGCCTTTATACCACCCCGCAGCCGCACTCTACAATGGCGGCATGCGTACTGAACTTCTGAAGGATTTCCAAAAAATTCCATTGGCACTAAAAAAGATTGCAGACAACTAACTATTCATCAATTGGACAATAGGTTCTAGAACGACGATATTTGGCTCCTTGCCGGACAATATTAATCACATGCCAAAACGGTACAATTGAAAAAAAATACTTGAAGTCCACAACGCTTCTTAAAAGCCAAGGGGCAAGGCCTTTGAATAAGCGCTTCCCATGAACAAACAACGCGAAGTAGTCCCCGATAGGTATCACAAGGGAAACAGGTGCCGGCTTGTATGGCTCACTACTTTTACCTTCTATAATTCTCCCTAAATGTTTACCGAGATATTTGCCATTGTGAATCGCAGTCTGGGCAAGCCCACTATACTTTGTCGATGCCCCATCACCAATAACAAAAATGTGATTATCTTTTGGTAGCGCAAGATATTCGTCGACAACAATTTTATTTTTAGAATCGAGTTCTGCTACCGGAACTTTACGATAAGCACTGTTGATACGGGTCCCCGCTGTCCAAATGACAGTATTAGACTGGAAATTCATCCCAGCCATTGTTACTTCATTTATATCTTGACCAGTAACATAACGATTTGTGTATATATTTACACCAAGAGTACGGAGTCGTTTATCTGCTCTTTGGGAAACTTTTTCAGGCAAAGTTGGAAGCACGCGGTTT
>JBBUBB010000082.1:0-3414 GCA_038058445.1 Patescibacteria group bacterium | reverse complement strand
GCCTATGTGAGTTTCGAAGATTCGAACGGTGATAACATCATCAAGGCCATTAACACGGCAAATCCCAAGCACGAATTGCTGCCGTCTGAAACAGAGTCATTACGACTTCTGAACACCGGTGAACTTGCTCAAAATATCAAAAGGGGTTTTGAGTCAGTGACTACTGAAAAGGAGTACTGTGAAGTAATATACGGTGCTTTTCAGTTTTACAAAAACCACGTCAGACAAGCAAAAATGTTTGCAGACGGCAAAACTGTTTATGACGAAGCGGAAAAAAATCTCATTAAAATTTCAGTTGCTGGAAAAGAAATGGTGTTGCTTGAGGCCAAATGCGATCATCGTGTTTTTCACAAAGTAGCCCATTTGAAATGGCCAGCATCTAAAAAAGAAAAGTTGGGTGTAATATTTTTACACAGATCCAACGGACAATTTATGTTGATGCCCAACAGATGCATAAACCCGGAACAAATGAGAGAGGTTGTGAAAATTATCCGCCAAATGATTGCCCTTAATTGTGGCCAGGAAAAGTTACACTTTCAGGAAATGGGTAAGAACCAAGTAATTGATTTGGTTCCCGAGATTCATTTCGATGAGTCAACTGGTATCATTTCAAATGGTTCTCCTGTTGACCAGGATGTGCAAGGATTAATTGGTGATATTTTGGAGGTTAAAGAAGTGATCAGGGCTGTCCAAATTGGTTTGGACACTGATTATTTCCCAAGCCAGTTCGCAGCTGGTTGCCGGAATAATAAGTGTGTAAAAGGCGCTTGCCCAATTTACCAACTTGGGCAGGAACGTTGTCATGAGATTCGTGGCAATGAGAAAAAATCAACAAACAACCTTGGTATTCTGCTTGATAAGGTAATAACACAAGACAAAAAAACTGCGTAACAAATGTTCTTTCTAAAGCCCCGAGATTCTCGGGGCTTTTTTTCTTGCATAGTCAGTATAAAAAATGGTACAACAATACTATTATGACAGTCCTAGAGCGCAATAAAATAAAACTTGAAAAATCGGCGGACAGGGCCACAAAGTGGATCGGTTCTACAAATAGCCTTATCGTGCACACTATAATTTTTGCAGTGGCATTTGCACTCGCATTTCTTGGGCTAGGGCTTGATCGCGTCTTGCTTGTACTGACAACAATCGTATCTCTAGAAGCTATTTATCTGTCTATTTTTATCCAGATGTCAGTCAACAAAAACACAAAAGATATCGAGAGTATCCAGGAGGATGTGGAGGATATCCAAGAAGATATTGAAGATATCGAGGAAGACAGTACTGAAGATCAGGCGATCGAACAAAAAGAAGCACATGCTATTACGGCTATTCAAACAATCCTAACTCAGCTTCAAAGAGATATAGACAACTTAAAAAAATAAACCCCGGAATTCCGGGGATACTTATTTTTGCTATGGCTTGTCCGGTGTACCGACTTGGAGAGCCGAGAAAAAGCTTCCAAGTACAAAGTATCCAACAGCCAAAATAATTAACAAGGTTGTCCAGAAGGCAAAATTTGTCAGTTTGCCATCGGGGCGGTAAATGATATTTTTCATGAATTCAGAGTTTGGTTTGCTAGTATTATATCACCTTTTGTTGATAAAGTCAAGTTATTTATCAGAAACCAAGGTGACTCCATATTTATCTGCAAATTCATCGAATAGTCTTTGTAACTTTGCTTTTGCTTCCCTACTAGAATACGAAGAAACTTCTAAGTGGTAACCTTGCTCTTTAGTAAACCTAACAATCTCTTCTACGAGTTTAGTCGCATAATGTTTCCCTTGATACTCTGGATCTATAGAGATACTTTTCATCCAAAACAATTTCTCAGTAAAAGGACTTTTTTGTAACGCTGCAACACCTGTTATTAGGTTACCTTCTTTAATAATTGAAAAATAATTTTCGGTATTGAGATCTTCTGGTCTGAAATAATGGAAAACTCCTCCTTCTTCTTTAGGAAGGAAACGCTTGTCCTTAACTTTATACCCATCTTCATCAAAAATAATTTCTCTAAGTTCCTGTGGCGTTATAGTCTTTGCTTCTACGGGGCCATTTTCAAGATTATTTTCTATAAGATTTTCCATATCAAATGTATTATAGACCTAAATCAAAAACTCTATCACATCCCCGTCTTTTACTACATACTCCTTCCCTTCTGTGCGAATAAGGCCTTTATTACGGGCTTCGGCATGAGAGCCAGCGTCTATCAGAGTCTGCCAATTGATGACCTCAGCACGAATAAACTTATCTTTGAAGTCTGTGTGAATAGCGGTGCCGGCAATAGGTGCAGTACTGCCAACTTTAATAGTCCAAGCACGGGTCTCATCTACACCTGTTGTGAAGTAGGTTTCTAAATTTAGAAGTTCATAGCAGGCCTTGATCATATTTTCAAAACCGGTTTCAAACACTGGATCTATCTCTACATAGGGACCATTTAACTCCTTTCTTATTTCTTTTCCGCCAGCTGGCGGATTATTCTCATTAGCCGCCGAAGTATTTAAGGCGTAGAGCATCGGCTTCATGGTTATAAGATTAAGCAGGGCTACAAGTGACCTCTCTTGGTCTTCTAGTGGTACATCTTTGGCCATGACTTCATTCTCCAAGGCTGTTTTTATTTTTTCCAATGCTTCGTGCAGGACTACCGCTTCTTTTACTCCCCTTTTTTGATCACGACTATTACTCTCAAGTCTCTTATTAACAATTTCTAAATCAGAAAGAATAAGCTCAAGATTGATTACTCCAACATCGAAGAGTGGGTCAATTTTGTTTGCCACATGTATCACATCTTTGTCTTCAAATACTCTAACCATATGAAGTATCGCATCGGTTTCGCGAATATTGGCTAGGAACTTATTTCCTAAGCCTTCGCCTTTTGAAGCTCCGGCAACAAGACCAGCAATGTCTACGAATTCGATAACGGCAGGAATAGTTTTTGCTGACTTTGAAAAATCAGAAAGTTTTTGAACCCTATCATCTGGAACAGGTACAATCCCTACGGATGGATCAATAGTACAAAAAGGATAATTTTCTGCTGGCACGCCCTTTTTGGTTAGTGCATTAAAAAGAGTACTCTTGCCCACATTTGGTAACCCAACAATGCCTATACTCAGAACACAATAAGCCATTATCTAAATTGGAAACTGGTATAAAACCATAAACTGATAATTCCTTTTGGGTAGAGACTACTTTCTCTATAACCTCCTTTATTATTGCTTTTTTTGATTCAAAACTCAAATTTCTGATCGCAACCGAAGCTTTTTCGGTAAATGCACTTATTTGATCTGAGTCTGGGGCTATAAATTTTTCTGAGGGTTGGTTTTCCTTTTCTTCTGCCTTTATTTGTTCTTGCAGCAAGGCAAGTTTATCCCTGATAGGCTGCAAATGTTCTTTTAATTTTTCCAGTGTTATTAATCC
>JBBUBB010000081.1:0-3168 GCA_038058445.1 Patescibacteria group bacterium | reverse complement strand
CGGAAGAAGGTCCTACAAATGAGCCTGAAAAACTACTAAAGCCTTACGACCATCAAACAGAGGAAAAAGCTTCCTACGAACTTTGGGAACACTCTGGTTATTTTAATCCTGAGAAAATGATAGATGACGGGCACACTTCTCCTGAAGCAAAAGCTTTTACTATTGTTCTCCCACCACCAAATGTAACAGGGACTCTCCATATGGGGCACGCTATGATGCTGACTGTTCAAGACATCCTCATCCGTTATAAGAGAATGCAAGGATTCAGGACTTTATGGCTACCAGGGACTGATCATGCCGCTATTGCCACTCAATCAAAAGTCGAGAAAGAGATTCAAAAGTCTGAAGGAAAATCTCGCTACGACTTAGGTCGTGAAGAAATGCTCTCTCGTATTGATGCTTTCGCTAAACAAAGCCACGACACCATCGTTAACCAAATGAAAGTGATGGGAGCGTCATGTGATTGGTCTCGAGAAGCTTTTACTCTAGATGAGAAGCGCAACCTAGCTGTCCGTACTGCTTTCAAAGCTATGTATGAAGACGATCTAATTTATCGTGGACACCGAATCGTCAACTGGGATCCAAAAGGACAAACTACTATTTCAGATGATGAAATAGTTTACGAGCCACGTAAAGCCAAACTTTATACTTTTAAATACTCAAAAGACTTCCCTATTTCTATTTCTACTACTCGTCCTGAAACTAAAGTTGGTGATGTCGCTGTAGCTGTACACCCAGAAGATGGCAGGTACAAAAAATATATTGGCCAAGAATACGATGCGGTATTTTGCGGTGTGCCTATTCATATCAAAATTATTGCCGATGAAGCAGTTGAGAAAGACTTTGGTACAGGTGCCCTCGGTGTCACTCCAGCTCATTCCATGATCGACTGGGAAATGTCTGAGCGTCACAACCTGCCTCGCCCACAAGTCATAAATGAATACGCCAAAATGATGGTTGGAGATGAAAATCTAATGGGCAAAAAAGTTATCGAAGCTAGAGAAACTATTGTTTCTTGGCTCCAATCAGAAGGTCTTCTGGAAAAAGAAGAAGATATAGATCAAAACGTTGCAACCGCTGAACGCACTGGTGGTATTGTCGAACCATTGCCAAAACTCCAATGGTTCGTTGATGTGAACAAGCCAATAGCAAAAAGAGGAAACAAATCACTTAAAGAATTAATGCGAGAGCCAGTAGCTAATAAAGATATTACTATCATCCCTAGCTATTTTGACAAGACTTACTTTCACTGGATTGATAACCTCAAAGATTGGTGTATTAGTCGCCAGATCTGGTATGGGCACCGTATCCCTGTTTGGTATAGAGGTGATGAAATATACACTGGGATCGAAGCGCCTACAGGAGAAGGTTGGTCTCAAGACGAGGATACTCTGGACACATGGTTCTCATCTTCTCTGTGGACATTTTCAACTTTGGGTTGGCCAGAAAAAACCGAAGACTTTAAAATATATCACCCTACAGATGTACTAGAAACTGGTCCAGATATTCTTTTCTTTTGGGTAGCTAGAATGATTCTGATGTCGCAGTATCATTTAGGAACTATTCCATTCAAAACTGTTTACCTCAACGGTATAGTTCGTACTGAAAAGGGCGAGAAAATGTCCAAATCTCTTGGCAATGCTGCTATGGATCCACTTGATATTGCTAAAGAGTTTGGTAGTGATGCAGGACGCATGGCACTTGTTTTAGGTTCAGCTGCTGGGACAGATATCAAGATATCAAAAGACAAAATCAAAGGTCAGAAACTCTTCGCCAACAAAATTTGGAATATTTCTAGATTTATACTCTCAAATAATGAAGGGTTCGATCTTTCTACTTCTTTTACAGCCCAAGACCAAACATATTACGATGAATGGAAGTCAGTGTGTAATAAAATTACAAATGATATCGATGAATACAACCTCCACACTGCTTCCGAGGCTATTTACCATTACATTTGGGATACGCTAGCATCAACCATTTTAGAAGAGAGCAAACCATTACTTGTAAGTGGCGACAACGCAGTTAAAAAGTCCAGAGAAAAATTGCTCTATACTTTACTTACAGAGTCTATCGCAGTCCTACATCCATTTATGCCATTTGTAACAGAAAGCATTTGGCAACTGCTCCCACATAAAGAAAGGGCTCTCTTAATGATTTCACCATGGCCTTCAGTATAGACACAACACATCTTGGCTTTGCTCTTTTAACTGGGTTACTCCCATCACTTATTTGGCTCTATTTCTGGCTTCGTCGTGATCGTAACCACCCAGAACCACTTTTCCTTTTAGTTTTATCGTTTCTTCTTGGTGCCGGAGTTGTTCTTATTGCTGCTTTTCTACAAAAAGAAGTAAAAGATGTGATCGCCGACACTCAAGCTCGAATAGTTGTCTGGGCTGGTATAGAGGAAGCTCTGAAGTTCCTTGTCTTCTATCTTTTGGCATATCGTAGTCGATCAAACAATGAAGCAATTGACCCGGCTATGTATATGATAACTATTGCGCTTGGTTTTGCAGCACTAGAGAATGTGCTCTACATATTAAAGCCAGGGGTTAACTTTAGTGTTACAGCAGGACTACTCACTGGAGGCTTACGATTCTTTGGCTCAACCCTACTTCATGTTATAGCCAGTGCTTTTGTTGGTATTGTCATAGGCTTGAGTCCAAAATGGAGTAAGGGCGTTTTTATGTTAGTAGGAGTAGTCGGAGCTACATTGCTCCATAGTACATTTAACATATTTATCATGAGAAATACGACAGCCAGCTTCTTACAGATCTACGGATATCTATGGGTCAGCGCTATTATCAGTTTGATAATCCTTGAGAAACTAAACCGTATACCATCTGAAAAATCCCCTGTTTAATCACAACAATTGGTATGGTACAATATACACTATGAAGAAAAGATCATTTTTTGAACGATTAGCTGGCAATCTTCGTTTCGATGACAACGAAGATGATGACCTAAAAGAAGAGCCAAAAAAAACCTTGCCTACTCAGGCAACCGAATCACGCAACCTCCTTTTGAAAGATGAGCCAATGGCTACTGGTGTACAAGGACAAGCTGCCCCCGCAGAAGAAGTAGGTGAACTTCCTGTCGATGTTTATGAGACTGCAAACGAAGTCATTATTCAGAAACAACACAGATATTCTTACGAAAATTCAGTTC
>JBBUBB010000080.1:0-5974 GCA_038058445.1 Patescibacteria group bacterium | reverse complement strand
TCGACGAAGCCAAATCCTTTTGATTTGCCAGTCATCTTATCCATGATGATGTTTGCAGAAGTGACAGTTCCGGCACTTGCAAAGTGAGCTGCTAATCCATCATTGTCGGTTTTGAATGAAACACTACCGACGAAAACTTTGTTACTCATTTTATGTACTTAAATTATTTTGTTTAATTTTGCAACGCACCTTTCGATAGTGGACATTACAACAAACAAACTATACCACAAGCGACTGGCTTAAGATGAGTAGAATCTGTGGATTATCCGCGTGGGAGGAAATAAAACAATGGCGGGATGATAAGCAGGGCGTATGTAGCTGGAAGCCAGAAAAAGGCGCTTATAACCGCTAGGCCATAAACCATAGGCCCGACTAGACTTCTATTGAATGGGACATCTACAGATCCTTTGTGTTTATGCACAAAAAACCGTAATCCGGTGAAGCTGATTGAGTTTCCGAAAAGAATAAGACTGTAAGTCAAAATACCAAGGATGTTACCAGGATTCTCTGTAACCACAGAGGTGGCAAATGGTATAAGTGTTACAAAAAGTAAGAAAAACATGTTACTCCAAACCACACGCCTAGAGACGGTCTCAATGTGGCGAGTGAGTTGATGATGGTTGACCCAGAAAATGGCGATAGTGATGAAACTCAGTATAAAAGTAGCAATATTTGGGATCAGTGGAACGATTTCTTTTACTGAAAGATTTAAACTAGTGTTTATAATTTGCGGGACCTTGAGCTCTAAGGCCAGTAGGGTAATGGCGATAGCGAACACTCCGTCGCTGAATTGTTCAAGGCGATTTTTGTGGATTGGTTCCATGTTAGATCCAGTGTGCTAAAAAGGCAATAAAGAGTATAGCCGCTACAAGCCCCAAAAGCTTTTGAGCTCTTGAAACTAGGGCGATAATAACTACTACAATGATACTTTTAATAAGTCCAAAAGCGACCAATGATGCCCATATTGTTTGCAATGTTGTTTGTATCCATGTCATATGAGTATAAGTATAGCACCGTTTCTGTAGAAGGAGAGACCTTTTTGCACAGTAGTTGACACATAATTATCTCTACCCTATACTATAGGGTATATGGTAAACAAACATGAGCACAAACATAAACACGGGGAAATTAATAATAAATCAATAAAGTTAGTTAATATGGCAAATGGAAGCCTATCCAAGGCTTCCACAATGATAATTGAGGGGAGGTATTGTCCAGAAATCATCCAACAAATCGATAGTGTTATCGGTCTTCTACAAAGCTCTCGTAAGGAGTTGTTGAAGGGACACTTAGAGTCTTGCTTAGTAGAGCAGGTGAAAACAGATAAAGAAGGAGCGATTAAAGAACTTCTAAAGATATATAACATGCAGTAATAACATGAACACTCCCAAAGTTTATAAAATAAAAGGTATGCACTGTGCTTCTTGTGCCAGCATTATTGAGAGAGCTATCAAGAAAATTGATGGAGTACAAGAGATATCAGTAAACAACGGTACTGAAAATGCCAAAATATCTTTTGACGAAAGTAAAACTAACCCAGAGATTTTTAATAAAAAGTTAGAGCCTCTTGGGTACTCTCTCGTGCTGACAACAGCTCATGAAATGGGCATGAGTGAGAGTGAGCATGCACAACATTTAGGTTTAAATCAATCAAAGAAAGAGAAGCTGGAAGAGGTTCATGATATGCGAAAAAAGGTAATTTCAGCTATTCCGCTTGCCGTCATTAGTGTTTTTGTTATGGCTTGGGATATCTTGGCACAATACAAGGTAATTCCCGAGATGAGTTTTGTAGTAGAAGAATTTTTTCATCACCTTTTGCCTTTAATGGCCACTTACGTACTCTTTGTGGTCGGTAAGCCGTATCTTCTGGGCGTTTATCGTTTCCTTCGCTATGGCAAAGCCAACATGGATACTCTCATCGGTATCGGTACTGTCGCCGCGTTTGCCTATAGTTTTGCAGTAACAGCATTTGAAGATGCTCTAAAACCTTTCATAAATGTTGAAGCAACTTACTATGATGTCACGATAATTGTTATCACTTTTATCGCTCTTGGAAAATATTTAGAAGCAAGGTCAAAAATAAAAACAGGAGATGCTATAGAAAAACTTCTAGGTCTTCAAGCAAAGACTGCGCTAGTTGTTCGCAGTGGACAGGAGATAGAAGTTTCTATAAATGATGTTGTGCATGGCGATTTGGTTGTTGTAAAACCAGGTGCAAAAATCCCTGTCGACGGGGTAATAGTTGAAGGCATGTCTTTTGTAGACGAATCAATGGTGACAGGTGAACCAATGCCTGCTCAGAAGAAGATAGGAGACAGTGTTGTCTCTGGCACGATTAACACTACTGGGTCATTTACATTTAAGGCTATGAAAATTGGTAGAGAGACACTCTTGGCTCAGATAATTAAAATGGTTGAAGAAGCTCAAGGTAGTAAGGCCCCAATTCAAGCTCTGGCTGATAAGATTTCAAGCATCTTTGTGCCAATTGTCCTGGGTGTTGCCTTCGTGACTTTGGGAGCGTGGCTACTCTTTGGTACTAGCACTTTTGGTTTCTCACAAGCTCTTTCGTTTGGCTTAGTGTCCTTTGTGGGGGTTTTGGTTATTGCCTGTCCGTGTGCTCTCGGGCTTGCAACACCAACAGCGATTATTGTCGGTGTTGGTAAGGGGGCCAAAGAGGGGATATTAATAAAAGATGCGGCCACACTTGAAAAGCTCCACAAAGTCGATACTGTCATTGTCGATAAGACAGGTACGATCACTGTCGGTAAGCCAACTTTGGTTGATATACAAAACTTCTCGGATATGAAAGACGATGAGCTCATATCTATTCTTGCTTCACTTGAGAAAAAGTCAGAACACCCTATTGCAAGCGCAATTGTAACTTATGCCAATGATAAAAACATAGGAATAAAAGACATTTCAAACTTTGAAAGCATTCAAGGCAAGGGTATCAAAGGAATAGTTGGTGGAAGTGAATTTTATATTGGTAATGTAAAATTAGTAAAAGATCTTGGAGTAGATTTTGATGAGTCAAAAATTAGTAAGTTTACATCTCAGGGTAAAACCCCGGTTGTTATCGCCAACAAAGAAAAAGTGCTTGGTTTTGTTATGATATCTGACGAAATAAAGCTAGAGTCAAAAAAAGCAATTGCTGACCTGCATAAGCTTGGCATAAAAGTCGTGATGCTGACAGGGGACGACGAAAGAGCTGCCAAGTACATGGCTTCTCTTGTTGGCATTGATGAGGTAGTAGCCCATGTTTTGCCACAAGACAAATTGGCCAAAATAAAGCTCTTACAATTACAAGGAAGAGTTGTGGCGATGGCCGGTGACGGCGTTAATGATGCTCCGGCTTTGGCCCAAGCTGATGTGGGTATTGCTATGGGCACTGGGACGGACGTGGCCATCGAATCAGCTGGGGTTACACTCCTTGGGGGGGACATATCTAAGTTGGTGAAGGCTATCAAACTCTCTAAAGTAACGATGAGAGGGATAAGGCAAAATCTTTTCTGGGCTTTCATTTATAATGTTATTGGTATCCCTTTAGCCGCCGGAGTTTTCTACCCAATTTTCGGGTGGCTCCTAAATCCGGTTTTTGCTGGGTTCGCTATGGCGATGTCTTCAGTCTCGGTTGTATCGAACTCACTCCGTATTAAAGCCATTAAATTATAATTATGAATAAATACACATTTCATGTAACAGGAACTCATTGCCCATCATGCAAAATCTTGATTGAGGATATTCTGGGGGAGCAAGATCTTGTTTCTAGCGTCCGTGTTAATTTAAAGAAAGAGATAGTTGAAGTTGAAACTAACAGCGAGAAAAGCCCCGAAGAATTAGCGAGTATTCTGACAGAAAAAATAAAACCAAACGGTTACACTCTTTCTCTTGAGAAGTTAATTATTAAAAATAACAACAACGGGGTTATGTGGAAAGCTCTGCCTATTGGTTTGGTATTTCTGGGTCTATTTTTCATTTTACAAAAATCAGGAATCCTAAACTTGGGTATTGGTGGGGGGACAACCCCAGTGACTAGTTTTATCATTGGGCTTATTGCCTCAGTTTCAAGTTGCTTAGCTATTGTTGGTGGGCTGGTGCTCTCTCTTTCAGCCAAAATATCACAAGATAATGTTAGCGACAAGAAAACCTTCATACTTTTCCATGTTGGCCGAATTGTTAGTTTCGCTCTCTTGGGTGGGGTACTCGGGGCACTTGGCGGAGCACTTGGGGTAAGTTTCACTTTTACAGCTATCCTGGGGGTTATAGCTTCAGTAGTGATGCTACTTCTTGGTTTGAATTTGGTTGGAATGTTTTCCAAAAACAGTGTCGTCTTACCATCTGGTGTTTTTAATTTCTTTAGAAAAATAGAACACAAGACCCTAACGCCACTCATAATTGGAGCTGCTACATTTTTCTTGCCCTGTGGTTTCACTCAATCAATGCAGCTCGTAGCCCTTAGTAGTGGTTCGTTTACTTCTGGGCTTTTGATTATGCTGGCTTTTGCTCTTGGAACCCTACCAATGCTTGCACTATTGTCGTTTGGCTCGGCTTCGTTTGCTCATGGCAAGCACGCACCACTATTTTTCAAATCTTCTGGTGTCGTAGTAGTTGGACTTGGACTCTTTGCCCTTCTTGGTTCTTTAGCCGGGCTTGGCGTCATTAATCCTCTATTTAATATATAATTATCTTTATGAATAAAACAGCACTCATTATTTTCTCTGTAGCAGTAGTTATCACCATTGCTATTATTTTCTCTCTCAGATCAAACAATTCTGTGGGCAATCCTAGTGTAGGCGCGGTAGAAAATACTGAAATAAGGGACGGTGTTCAGTATGTCACTATCAATGCCAAAGGTGGCTATTCTCCAAGAGTTTCGAATGCTAAGGCTGGCATCCCAACAAAATTAATTGTCAAAACTAATGGTACTTATGACTGCTCTGCAGCACTTGTGATTCGCTCGCTCAATTTTCAAAAAATCTTAGCCCAAAGCGGGGAAGAGGTGATTGATGTGGGGGTGCCAGTAGCTGGCAAACCCCTTCAAGGGGTTTGCGGTATGGGGATGTATAGCTTTCTGATTAATTTTATTTAGATATATATTGTGAATAAAATTAAAAAACCAAAAGATATCAGTTCATATGTAAATGCCTTCTCGAAAGAAGAGAAGAAGATCCTTTCGGAGCTTCGTATGGTTATTCACTCTGCAGGTAAGTTTGAAGAAACTATTGCTTATAACATGCCAGCCTTTAGGTACAAGACCAAAATCGTAGCTTGTTTTCAGATGTATGCTCACCATGTAGGACTCTACCCTTATAGCGGCGGCATTATTAAAAAGTTTTCGAAAGAACTCAAAAAATATAAAACAAGTATTGGTGCTGTCCAACTGCCAAAAGATAAAAAACTCCCAAAAACTTTAATTAAGAAAATAATAAAAGCTAGAATAAAAGAAATAGACCAAAAATTGCGGAGGATGTGAGATTCGAACTCACGGTCCGGTTAGGGACGGCGGTTTAGTAAACCGCTGGTTTAAACCACTCACCCAATCCTCCATATATTCATTTCATTCATATAGAGGCCGCAAAGCGGACAATTGGGATCGTGGTCGGAGCTAATTGCTCCGGATGAAAGCAAAGCAGTTTGCTTTCATCCCATCTCACCCAATCAGAGTCCTCCAATACAAAAGCCACTATACTACAGTGGCTTTTGTTTTTCAAAGTTTTATTTTTTATCTCCAAACATTTAGAATAAGTCCAAAGATGATGAAGAGGACAAGGTTGAATCCTGCGGTAAGGAAAAATTTCTGCCAAGCATCTTTTTTCGTATCGTTATTCCACATCGATCCTCCAGCTGCCATAGGCATGATGAATCCTAGCCAGATCAAAAGTGCTGTACAAAGTCCAGAGACGCTAGTATCCAAAGATATAAACTTTGCAAGCACCCAGATTTGAAGTATGGCCAAGACGAACTGCAAAGCGTA
>JBBUBB010000079.1:0-4159 GCA_038058445.1 Patescibacteria group bacterium | reverse complement strand
GAAATAAGAAGCTCCTGAATTCTAACACCGATCTTACCAGCATACTCTGGGTCCATAGCATGTTCAGCGTCGATGTAAGCGCAAATACCGCCAAGCTTTTGAGCTTCAGCTACTATATGTAGTGCCAAGGTAGTTTTACCAGAGGACTCAGGGCCAAAGATTTCCATGATGCGTCCTCTTGGGACTCCTCCAATACCTAGAGCGATATCGAGGCCAATAGAGCCAGTAGGAATGACACTGAGGTCAACCTTTGGGGTGTCCCCAAGCTTCATGATGGCTCCTTCGCCAAATTTTGTTTGGATACTTTTGATAGTATCTTCTATAGAACTGTCCATTGATTTTGCTTCTTTTGCCGGTTTCTTTGCCATAGTCTAATATTTTTATTGATAATGAATTACCTGTGCTGTTGCTACCGATGCTGACGGCTCGGCAACTAGGTGAAATACCTTACGCTTCTCTTTCCCGAAACGATCGGTAGTTGCGACCTCCACAATATTATATCCAGGTGATAGTAATGCGCCATCGGAGAATGATCCATTTTTATCGAGGGCCACAATGCGACCATTAATTTGTAAAATTGAAGCGTGGTGCGCCTTCCCTGTAATCGGAAGGAAAGAATTAGTAACCGTTGCTCCGTCACTAACAGTCTGAACGGAAAGTGGTGCCCCAATTAGTAAATCTTTTGTATTATAAAAAATTAACCCAAAGACAAGTGCTAGACTGGCGAAGGTTAGGATTTTTTTAGTATGTGGGACTCTCATATCTTTGCATCCATATTATACTCCAATTTCCTCCGCCACATCATCAGCAGTCGATTGTTTACCTCCTGCGTCAAGGACCTCTCTAGGCTTGGCCCCATCAGCCCCACCAATGACGCCACGCTCTTCAAGCATGTCCATAAGGCGTGCAGCCCGAGCATAGCCAACCTTGAGTTTGCGTTGCAGATATGAGGTTGAGCCCTTACCAGCTTCTATAATGACAGCCCTCGCATCCTCATATAAAGCATCATCAGTGTCAGTGTCGCTATCAGCAATGCCGTCCCCAAAGAGTGACTTTTCTCCTGTCATTTGCCCGGTAAATTGGATAGTGTCACGGACATCATCTTTGAACTCTTCTTTCAAAAATTTTACAACAGCTTTTACTTCTTCTTCGGTAATGAAAGCACTCTGAAGTCTACGCGGCTGATTGTCACCAATCATTGCTAGCATGTCTCCTTGACCCAAAAGCTTTTCAGCACCAACAGTATCCAAAATTGTTCTGGAGTCTATTCCAGTTGGCACTCGAAGGGCAATACGAGACGGGATGTTGGCCTTGATGAGTCCAGTGATGACATTGACCTCTGGTCGCTGCGTCGAAAGGATAAGGTGGATACCAACGGCTCGCGACATTTGAGCCAGGCGAACGATGGCGGCTTCAAGTTCTCGAGGGTAAGCCTGCATTATGTCAGCGAGCTCATCAATAATGATGACGATGTAAGGCATACGGTCTGGACCATCCTCTGTAGCATTTGCTCCTTTGCTAAATTCACTCTCATGTTTCTTG
Organism: Patescibacteria group bacterium; assembly: GCA_038058445.1. Classification (GTDB taxonomy): domain Bacteria; phylum Patescibacteriota; class Minisyncoccia; order Phycocordibacterales; family UBA9973; genus UBA4124. The sequence continues at coordinate 2,617 of JBBUBB010000079.1, read as the reverse complement.
TGGTAGGAGTCTACATCTCTAACTGACTCGGCTTCAAGAATGTCATAGCGACGATTCATTTCGGCTGCAGCCCACTTGAGTGACAAGATAGCTTTTTTGGCATCAGTGATCACAGGGGTCAGAAGGTGGGGGATACCATTGTAAAGAGGCAGTTCAACTCGCTTTGGATCCACAAAAATAAATCGCATATCATCTGGCCCGTGTCGGTATAATAGGGAAGTGATGATGGCGTGAATAGTTACACTTTTACCAGACCCGGTTGTTCCAGCGATGAGAAGGTGTGGCATCTTGGACAATGAATCCACAACCACTTTCCCAGAAATATTTCTTCCAAAGGCCACCAAGAGAGGCTTGTGATTTTCGGTAAAGCTAGAGTCGCTCAGAAGCCCAGAGAGACCAATAATTGTTTTAGTTCTATTTGGAATTTCGATACCAACCAAGCTCTTGCCAGGGATAGGAGCTTCGATACGAATAGGGTGGGCAGCTAGAGCTAACGCCAAATCATTTTGTAAACCGACAATCCGAGCAAGCTTGACTCCTTGTGCAGGCTTCAAAGCATAACGAGTAACTGTCGGACCAATAGTTATTTCATCCATCTCTACTTCAATACCAAACTCTGCTAGAGTGCGCTTAATAATGTTGGCATTGGCTTTGACATCTCCAACATTGGCCTTACCACGATCTTTTTCCAATAAGGAAAGTGGTGGGGGAGTATAGCCGACACTCGGTCTCCGCTTTGGTAGGGGAATAGTAAATTCTTCTTCAGCACTACTATTGTTGGTCTTCACTGCTTCAGTTTGTGGAGATTCGGGAACACTGGCCACTTCCTCTGGAAGAATGGTTTGCCCAAAGAAGCTGCCTTCCTCTGTTTGAGATTCTTTTTTCTTAAAAAAAGACTTTATTTTTTCCCAGATAGCTACAAAATGAGGGAATAGGTTTGGTGTTCGATCAAAAAAGACTATTAAGCTCCCGACGGAGACTACGCCCAAGATAAGTACGCCGAAGGCTTTGTCAAAAAGAGTCACAAATGGGAATTTAATAAGCTGTCCAACAAACCCTCCGTCTTGCCCACCAAAAAAGCTCAAAAGTCCAAGTAGAGACAGAAGCCCGATACTTCCGGATACCGACTCGCGAGTGGTGACAGAGATACTCTTCTTTCTTACTATCAAAATGCCAGAGGTAAGTAGCCCAAGTGGCAACATTAGAGCTCCAGCGCCGAGAAGTAGCCTTGCTCCTCTCCAAAGTATCATTCCGCCTATACCCGCCCCTCCGATAGCCCCTCCAAGGGAAACAAGGGCGATAAGTATGAAGACAAGCCCGAGGATGACATGGTTGGTCTTGCTCTTAACAACTTCTTTTTTGGTCCGCCAGCTGGCGGAAGATTTTTTTGCCATTATATAGCAACAGTATATCATGATGGCTAATAAAAAAGATTGTGTTGTAAGCGTTATTTGGAAACACTTAGGCACTTGCCACAATAGCCAGCTGTCCTTTATACTGTCCGTAATTAAAATTCTTTATCTAAGAGACATCTAGTTTAAAAGACATAATAATAACTTATGGTACATACAACTAATACAGATAAACTAAGCATATATCAAAAAGACATACAAAAAGGACAAAAGATCCTAGCCGCGGTCTATATGGTCACCAGCCATTTGCCTGAGACGGATCCTATTGTCCGTGAGCTTCGGAGTTGTACCACATCTTTTGTTTGCGCGCCCCAAGCTAGAGCCAAAGAGCTTTTAGTCAGTGTTGAGACCTTACTTGGCGCGGCCGTACTCGCTGGCCTCATTGGTGAGAAAAATAGCTCAGTTATTTCTTACGAAGCTAGGCATTTCTATGAAAACATTGCTGAACAAGTCGGTGGGGGAGAGTTGCGACATTTGTTTGGTGCAACTGGACAAACACCTATTTCTAAAGGACATTCTATAAAGGACACAAAAAGGACACAAAGTACTAGTCTAACAGACACTTCACAAAGACCCAAATTGTCTTTGTCTAATACTAGAAACCCTTCAGATATAATACCTAGGGGGGACAAAATTCTTTCGTTTATTAACGACCGTAAAAGCGCGGGTATAAAGGACATTGTTTCGCTGTTTCCTGATGTTAGTGAAAAGACAGTTCAACGCGAATTGAACCGGCTTCTGGAAGAGGGCAAAATCAACAAAAGAGGGAGCAAACGCTGGAGCATATACATGGCCGTAAATTCGCTTCTATAATTTCTGTAATACTCATAATAGTGTTTCGTCACAAGCTATAAGTGGTTCTTCGCGCCTGTGAAATATTTTGTGAATAACTCCTAATCGGGTTATAATATAAGCATCGTACTACCACTCGCCCGCCATGCGGATTTGTGGTAGTATGGTAGCTGTCTTTTGCTGTTTTTCCGCATCTTTTTTGCGGGCTGCGCAGAAGACAAAATAAACAGGTGGCGAAAGCCACTAAAAAGGGATGATCATTGAAAACAAAATAGCGACTCTATCTCACAACAAAAGTGAGTAGATCTGTTTCTTATTAGTTTTCTATCTTGGCATTTCTTGTTTTGTTTTCTGCCTAAAAACGGAAGACATAATCGGCCCTGTCGACATGGCAGATGCATACAATCTATATA
>JBBUBB010000078.1:0-1039 GCA_038058445.1 Patescibacteria group bacterium | reverse complement strand
CTATAGCAGCTCCAGTACGATCTACAATCAAAAGAAACAAGACTACTGGGATAGAAACAAGAGCTGTACCAACAGTAGGCACGAGTGAGGCTACAGCCGCAAATACTCCCCAGAGGGCTGCATTTGGCACTTGGAAGATAGTCAGTCCGACACCCATCAAAAACCCCTGTACAATAGCAATCAAAAGATATCCTTTGATGATCCCATTAACCGCAGTACCAAGCTTGTCCAATATTTTATCTCCACTCTCGTCGGATAATGGACTGAAGTGCACAATTAAATGTTTCCAGTTGATACCGTCTTTGAGGAAATAAAACATACTGAGGAGAACCAGAAAGAGAGAAAATATTGTTGAAAGTGTGGCATCGAATGCATTCCCTACATTAATAGCAAATTTTTCAGTTACAGTTGCAATACTGTCTTTGAGATTGATTGCTCCACCAGGGAAAACATTTTGAATTGACCTACTAAATATTTCAGTAATGTTATCGAGCCCGCCATGACCTGATACCCAAGCATAAATATTTTGTGTTTGATTAAAAACCATTGTCCCAATGATGAAGAGTGGGATGCAAAGAACAATTAAAAATAAAATCACAGTGAGAAGCGAGGCTAGCCAAGGAACCCTGATGAACTTTTTGATTCTTTGATAAACCGGGAATAATACAGCAGAAATAGCAATTGAAAGAATAATCACCTTAGCAAAGGGCCATAAAATAACAATGGTCAGACCGGCGCCAGCCACTAGTAGAGCGAAGAAGAAATACCTGCGTATTAACTGCTCATGCATGCCCCTATTTTACCACAGCAACATCTCTTTTGAGACTATACTCATCCTGACCGAATAGAGTTACAGACAGCAGGGCAAACATCAAGCCAATATCACGAATACCAATAGGGCTCAAGCCCACATCGGCTATAATGGCAAACATGTGAAGGAAAAGTAGCCCAGCCACAGGGCGGGTATACATTCCAAACGCTAGAAGTGAAGCCATAAAGATCTCGAAGATACCGTTAACAATCACAAAAGTTTCGGCAC